>DATNPC010000849.1:0-3763 GCA_036703375.1 Allocoleopsis sp. | reverse complement strand
AAGGTATATGAAAGTTGGGGATTTGCCGGTAAAAGCAGACGCGGGCTGGGCATCAGCGCGCTGTTTGCGGGAGCGAGCGGGACGGGGAAAACGATGGCAGCAGAGGTGCTAGCGCGGGAATTGCAGCTCGACCTGTATCGGATTGACCTGAGTACAGTGGTGAGCAAGTATATTGGCGAGACGGAGAAGAATCTGCGAAAGGTGTTTGATGCGGCAGAAGCCGGTGGCGTAATTCTACTATTTGACGAAGCGGATGCACTGTTTGGCAAGCGCTCTGAGGTGAAAGATTCCCACGATCGCTATGCCAATATGGAAGTCAGTTACCTGCTCCAACGCATTGAATCCTACCGAGGATTGGCCATCCTCACCACCAACTTGAAAAGCGCTCTCGACCAAGCCTTTTTACGGCGAATTCGCTTTATCGTGCAGTTTCCCTTCCCCGATGCCGCGCAACGCGCCGAGATTTGGCAGCGCATTTTCCCCAGGCAAACTCCAACTGGGGACTTGGCGTTTAATAAGCTGGCCAAGCTGAATGTAGCGGGGGGAAATATTCGCAACATTGCTTTGAATGCGGCATTTTTAGCCGCCGATACGGGGGAGTCCGTGGAGATGAAGCATCTTTTGCAGGCGGCACAGAGCGAGTATATTAAGCTGGAGCGACCGTTGACGGATGCAGAGGTGAAAGGCTGGGTGACGACCTAAACCGTAAAAATTCAACAGATTATCCTGAAACAAAAGTGGTCTTGTTCAGAAAAACCAAGATTGGGGGGACTTCCCCCCAAACCCCCCACTGGGGGACGAGTGCCTCCCCCAGACCCCCTGCACAAGGTTGATTGGTAAGGTACGAGAGTTCTTATCTCAGTGCCATTCTTTCTAGGCTGCTTCACATCTAGTTTGCATGAGCATGATTAACAAATATCTTGTAGGATGGGCACCTTACCCGTCCCAACTGGAGCAAGTTCAATAGGTGCAATGACAGAAAATCTCAATCGGCCTCAAGAGGATGACGCCGTTCTCGGTGGTAATGTCCCAGCTTATAGTGGTCTTGTTTTAGGAGGGATGGAAGGCGTTAAGTCGCGGTTTGCGACAGGTAGCGATCGCATATCCAGCATTGAGCAACGAATTGCAGCCTTAAACGATGCCTTGAAGTATGGTCAAGCAGGCTTGGATTTGGTGATTCGCGCTTTAGACGATGAGTCTTGGTTCATTCACCAAGCGGCGGCTTCTTTGCTATGTTCACATTTAACAGAAAAAGTCAAAGAAGCTTTACAGCGATACAGCAAGCGGCTAGCCCAGGAACTCATCAAGCGCTATGAGGCTGGAGAGCGAAATTTCCAGGGCGCTAACTTGAGCGGACTCTACCTGCCTTGGGCAGTTTTAAATGAGGCAAATCTGAGTCAGACGAACTTGAGTGAAGCTTATCTCAATCGAGCTTATTTGAGTGGCGCAGATTTGAGTGATGCAAACTTGAAACAGGCAAATCTAATCGGTGGAGAGTTGAGCGAGGCGAACTTGAATCGCGCTCACCTGACTCAGGCTCACCTCAATCGAGCTACCCTGAATCAGGCAATCCTAATCGGCGCAAATTTAAGAGGGGCAGACTTAAGTAGTGCTGATTTAAGCCACAGCAACCTGAGCGAAGCAACCCTGTGTTGGACGAACCTCAGCGAAACCAGCTTCAGGGGGGCAAATCTCACTCAGGCGAATTTGGTTGGGGCAAAATTCACTAGCTTGGATTTAAGGGGAGCTGATTTGAGGGGAGCGAAGCTGAAGGGCGTCAATCTGGAGCAGGCAAACTTAGACGGAGCGTACTACAACCAAGAAACGGATTGGCCAGTTGGGTTTAGAGCCTATAGCCAGCTAATCGAGCGTTAAACGCAATACTAGCGCTAACCTGAAAGAGGCAAGGCTCAATGAGGTTTGCTATGATGCCGCAACGCAGTTCCCTGTAGGTTTTCGCTTGACGAGAGGGTTAGAGATAATTAATGAGCGATCGTTTGAATCAACCGAAAGCCCATGATGTTGTCTTGGGCGGACAAGCCCCAAGCCCAAGCCATGGTGCCGTTTTGGGAGGGTTAGCTGGCGTTAAGCAACGCTTCAACTCCGATCGTTCTCGCACGAATCCCTACTTTATCGAGCAACGCATCGACGCTCTAAAAGCAGCGCTGAACTATGGGTCTGAAGGTTTAGAATTAGCGATCGCAGCATTAAATGATACTTCGTTTCGAGTACAGCAAGCGGCCTACTCGCTACTTCAGAGTTATCCAGAGCCAACGGTTGTAGACGCGTTACAAGAGTACAACCCCTATCAACACGTTCAATGCCTGTATAAATATTCAACCCGAAAATCGACAACGTATGCGATCGCGATTACGCCTGACGCTCAGATGATGCTCAGTGGCGGGAACGATAGAATCATCACCGTCCGAAATCTGGGAACGGGCAAAATCCTTCGCACCTTTACCGGACATACAGGTTCCATTTATGCCCTGTGTTTAACTCCTGATGGAAAAACGCTAATCAGTGGCGGCCGAGACACAACGATTAAATGTTGGAATCTCGATACCATCGGGAACTACAAGTCGATTTCTCCAACCCGCCGAGTCGTCGCTGATGTTCTACTGGACACCTTGACAGGGCATACTGACTCGATTAATTGCCTTGCGGTGAGTCCGGATGGAGCGATTCTAGCGAGTGGGAGTGAGGACAACACCATCAAAGTTTGGGATGTCGAAACTGGGGAATGCCTTGCCACGTTGGACGGACACGAAGCTGGAGTGAAAGCCGTTGCGATTAGCCCCGATGGGCAACTGCTAATCAGCGGTAGTGCCGACAATACGATTAAACTCTGGCAGTTACCGGAAAATGCCAGCGAACCAATTTGCCCCGACCCCATTTATACCTTAATCGGACACACCGATTGGGTGAAATGCCTCGCTATTACTCCTGATGGACAGACGCTAGCCAGTGGTAGTCAGGATAAGACTATCAAGCTGTGGCAATTGGAAACAGGGGACTTAAAAGCTACTCTGGTTGGACATTGGGGCGAGGTGAATTGTATTGCTATCAGTGCCGATGGACAGAGGCTCACGAGTTGCAGTTGGGATGAGACAATTCGGCTGTGGCATTTAGGTACAGAAAAACAGCTACACAGCTTGTCAGGACATCAGGGGGCGATTGCATGTTTTGCGATTAGTCCAGATGGGCAACCGCTTGTGAGTAGCAGTTGGGATCATACGATTCGAGTTTGGGGAATGAACGATTAAGCGGCTGGCAAAAACCCTGGAATGTCCACTAAATTACCCAATTGTAGGGGACTTTGAATGTATTCTCTCCCCTTGCCTAGAGCACCAGTCCATTACTCAATAGACCTGTGAAAGAAAGTCAATTTTTAACTGTAGGGGCATTAGCGAAGCGGTAGCGAGGAACGAGCGTCAGCATTTGTGCCCGACTTTATCGCTGAAACCAGGGTTTTTATCCACAAATGCTTCGCCCTTTTTGGATTTATGCAAGAGGCGATTGCGATAATTCATCCCCCGAATGCGAGAACCCCTACAGCATCTGGAAACTTAACACGTCCATCTCCAACACTTTAGTCGGAGGATGAGCTGAAGCTATTTTCTGATATTCCTTGATATTGATGAACATCTAAACGTGTTTTTCCATGTTGCAGCATTGCTATATTTTGCTTTTGAATCGCTGTGACGTTGCCGATAATAGCTGCACTCGTAGCCAAGAGGCTTCCTAACAGGACTATCACAAG
>DATNPC010000848.1:0-5710 GCA_036703375.1 Allocoleopsis sp. | reverse complement strand
GGCGTGTCATCAATTAGCTACACATCCCGTACCAGTAGTGAATTCTGGCTGTCAGGCTCGTTCGAGCTTTATAGCCGTAAAAGCCTTGCTCTGACAGCATTCTACATTTAATTGATGACACGCCCTAGTGATGTTGTTGGCAAGATGAATTGCATCTCCACAGTTTTAACCTAGTAACGCTCTTAAGATCGAGATAGGAACACTTTCATCGCGCTTGGGACATGAAACGCATCGTACTGATTGCTGGGTTTGAATCCTTCAACGCTGAGTTGTACCGTAAAGCAGCTTATCTGGCCGGGCAGCGTTGTCCTGAGTTGGATATTCGGGTATTTAGCGACCAATCCCTCACCACAGAACCTGCTGTCATCGAAGAAGCATTGAAAGACGCCGATGTCTTCTTCGCCAGTCTGCTCTTTGATTATGACCAAGTGCAGTGGCTCTTGCGTCGCACTTCATCCATTCCCATTCGCCTCGTCTTCGAGTCCGCCCTCGAATTAATGAGTCTCACCCAAATCGGTGACTTCAAAATTGGGGATAAGCCCAAAGGCATGCCCAAGCCGATTAAATTCATCCTCGACAAATTCAGCAACGGGCGAGAAGAGGACAAACTCGCGGGTTACATCAGCTTTTTGAAAACCGGCCCCAAGCTGCTGAAATACATTCCTGCCAAAAAAGTCCAAGACTTACGCAACTGGCTGATTATCTACGGGTACTGGAATGCAGGTGGTGCAGATAACGTTGCGTCAATGTTCTGGACGCTAGCCGAGAAATATCTGGGGTTAAAGGTGGGAGAAATTCCGCCCGTGCAAGAAACCCCCAATATGGGATTGCTGCATCCAGACTACACAGGGTATTTTGAATCTCCCCGAAACTATTTGGAATGGTATCGCCAAACCAAGCCAGAAACTTGGCATTTGCCAGTAGTGGGGATTCTGCTGTATCGCAAGCATGTCATCACCAAGCAGCCTTACATTCCCCAGATGATTCACCAGTTTGAACAAGCTGGGTTAGTACCACTGCCCATTTTTATCAATGGCGTTGAAGGGCATGTTGCGGTACGAGATTGGATGACATCTACCCACGAAACGCAACAACGCAAGCTGGGTAATGTGGAAACTCCTTCCTTATCAAGCGAGGCGGTAGAAGTCGATGCAATTGTCTCTACCATTGGGTTTCCCTTAGTCGGCGGTCCTGCGGGTTCGATGGAAGCGGGGCGTCAGGTGGAAGTTGCCAAGCGTATCCTTACGGCTAAGAATGTGCCCTATTTCGTTGCCGCACCGCTACTCATTCAGGATATTCACTCCTGGACGCGCAAGGGAATTGGGGGGTTGCAAAGTGTCGTATTATATGCATTGCCGGAATTAGATGGAGCAATTGATCCCGTACCGTTGGGGGGTTTGGTAGGAGAAGACATTTATCTGATTCCGGAACGGGTGAAGCGACTAACCGGACGCATCAAGCGCTGGATTGCTTTGCGGCAGACGCCGCCATCAGAGAGGAGAGTTGCGATTATTCTTTATGGCTTCCCGCCTGGGTATGGGGCAGTCGGGACAGCGGCTTTATTAAATGTACCGCGATCGCTTCTAAATTTCCTCCACGCCCTCAAAGACCAAGGCTACAACGTTGGGGAATTACCAGAAGATGGCGAAGCACTCATCCGCCAGGTAAAAGAAGCGGATGAAGCTACTTCTCTTGTGGGACAGGCGTCTCGCCTGTCTGTGAGAGAGGGCAGGCAAGATGCCCACCCCACCAGTACTGTTAATGCCAGAACCCTAGAAAACTGGCTGGGCTATCTCCTCACCACTCGCATTGAGAAGCAGTGGAAATCCCTTACTGGGACTGGTATCAAAACTTACGGCGATGAATTCCAAATAGGTGGTATTCAATTAGGAAATGTCTGGATTGGGGTACAACCGCCTCTCGGTATTTCAGGCGACCCGATGCGGCTAATGTTTGAACGGGATATGACGCCTCATCCGCAATATGCCGCCTTCTACAAATGGTTGCAAAACAAATTTCAACCGGATGCTGTGGTTCATTTTGGCATGCATGGCACAGTGGAATGGTTACCAGGTTCTCCTTTAGGAAATACAGGCTATTCTTGGCCGGATATTCTTTTAGGAGATATGCCCCATCTCTATATTTATGCTGCCAATAATCCGTCCGAATCAATTTTGGCGAAACGTCGAGGTTATGGAGTTCTGATTTCCCATAACGTACCGCCTTATGGTCGTGCGGGTTTGTATAAAGAATTAATGGCATTACGGGATTTAATTTCGGAGTATCGAGAAGACCCAGAAAAGAATTACGCTCTTAAAGAGGCGATTTGCAAGAAAATTGTGGACACGGGGTTAGAGGCAGATTGCCCATTTGAGGATGCGAAGAAGTTGGGAATTGCGTTTACTCCGGAGAATGCCCGGATGTTTAGCGCCCATGCGTTTAATGATTATTTGGTGAAGTTGTACGAGTATTTGCAAGTGGTGGAACAACGCTTGTTTTCGTCAGGGTTGCATACGTTGGGCGAATCGCCAGAGGTTGAGGAGTTGACATCGTATTTGCAAGCTTATTTCGGGGAGGATTTGTCGGAAGAGGTGGTGGGGGCGATTGCGGAGGGAAGCATCGAACCACAGAGGCGCAGAGAACGCAGAGAGGAGGGTTTGGAGAGGTTGGAGGAGGGGTTGAGGATTCGTGAGTTGCTGATGCAAACTAGCGATGAGTTGACGAATCTTTTGCGGGGGTTGAATGGGGAGTATATTCCGCCTGCACCGGGGGGTGATTTGTTGCGGGATGGGTTGGGTGTGTTACCGACGGGGCGGAATATTCATGCGTTAGATCCCTATCGGATGCCGTCGCCTGCGGCGTATGAACGGGGGCGAGAAATTGGACAAAAAATTATTGCCCAGCACCTTGAAGAACATGGGGAGTATCCGGAAACGGTGGCGGTGATGTTGTGGGGGTTGGATGCGATTAAAACGAAGGGCGAATCGTTGGGTATTTTGCTGGAATTAGTGGGGGCAGAACCTGTCAAAGAAGGGACGGGGCGAATTGTCCGTTATGAGTTGAAGCCCTTGGCAGAGGTGGGACATCCTCGGATTGATGTGTTGGCGAATCTTTCGGGTATTTTCCGGGATAGCTTTGTCAATATTATTGAATTGCTGGATGACTTGTTCCGACGGGCAGCGGAGGCAGAGGAACCGGACGATCGCAATTTTATCCGCAAACATGCGTTGGTTTTGCGATCGCAAGGCGTCAATAATGCCTCTGCGCGATTGTTTTCTAACCCAGCTGGGGATTTTGGTTCTTTAGTCAATGACCAAGTTACAGATGGTAACTGGGAATCTGGGGATGAGTTGGGGAATACTTGGACGACGCGCAATGCGTTTAGTTACGGCAGACAAGATAAAGGGCAAGCGCGTCCGGAAATCCTCAACCAATTGCTGAAAACTACGAGTCGCGTTGTTCAGGAAATCGACTCGGTGGAGTACGGACTAACGGATATTCAGGAATATTATGCCAATACGGGGGGCTTGAAACGGGCAGCAGAAAAACAACGGGGCAAAACGGTAAACGCCAGTTTTGTGGAAAGCTTCTCGAAAGATACAACACCCCGAAAATTGGAAGATTTACTCCGTTTGGAGTATCGCACGAAGTTGCTGAATCCTAAGTGGGCGGATGCGATGGCGAATCAAGGTTCTGGTGGTGCCTATGAAATCTCGCAGCGGATGACAGCGTTAATTGGTTGGGGTGGTACGGTTGATTTTACCGATTCCTGGGTGTACGACCAAGCGGCAGATACGTATGCTTTAGATCCAGAAATGGCGCAGAAGTTGCGAGAGGCAAATCCAGAAGCATTTCGCAATGTTGTAGGCAGGATGCTGGAGGCGCATGGGCGAGGTTTTTGGCAACCGAGTGAAGAGAAGTTGCAGAAGTTGCGGGCATTGTATGAGTTGACGGATGAGGAATTAGAAGGAGTAACAGTTTAGGGAAATATAATCAGTCTCAATCATTCGCGAAAACGACAAATGAGGGTAATCGGGAATTAGGAATTGAAACGTCTTCTCTATTACCCATTACCCATTACCTATTACCTAATATGATAGCCATCTCCCAACAACCAGAAAAAATGACCATTGAGGAATATCTTGAATGGGAACCTCAACAAGACGTTCGCTACGAATATGTCAGCGGCGAAGTCTTTGCCATGACGGGTGGTACAATTCCTCATAATGACATTACTCTCAATCTCTACAGAGCATTGTATCCACATCTGCGTTCTAGAGGTTGTCGAGTGAACGTATCAGATGTGAAGGTGCAGGTCAGTCCTAAAAGTCCATACTACTATCCTGATGTTATCGTCAGTTGCGACCCTCAAGACCTCAACGCCCGCAATTTTATTCAAAATCCAAAGCTCATTGTTGAAGTCCTTTCCCCTGGTACAAGTGCTAAAGATAGAGGTGAGAAATTTACTTACTATCTGACAATTCCCACTTTGCAAGAGTATATTTTGATTGACTCTGAAAAAATTTCTGTCGAGCGTTACTGCCGGGGAGAGGGAAGAATGTGGCTTTACTATCCCTACACGGCTGAAGACATCATTACTTTATCAAGTATTGAATTTGAGTTTCCGATTGAACTGGTGTACGAAGGTGTTGTATTTGAAACAGAAGTGTAAAATCACGCTTCATTGGCACTGCTACTAATCTTGACAACTGGAATCTTCAGGTGAGGGTGGTTAGTGGTTATAGGACTTACGCAAATTCCCGTTTGAACCACCATGAGTAGGGGCGCACCGACGTGCGCCCTTCCTATATGTGGAGTCCCTGCGTAAGTCCTGGGTTAGTGGAGTTTGCTTGGAAACATCAATAGACACAAGCTGAGTCCTGTCTGAAGATAGAACACCTACGTGAAAATGAACACTAGCCTTGGGGAATAACGTGTTTAAGAAAGTAAAAGTTATGACACCGAATACTCCTCAAGATAACCGACAAGACAACTCTCAATATGACTCTCAAGATAATCCTGGAACCCAAACCACTATCCCAACTACAGAAGAGGGTGACACTCCACTTGATGAAAGATATCGCATGACGGGTCAAGAATCCGATTCTGAGGTTCGTCCCAACGCTGACCCTGAAGCGCCGGGAGGTTCTGTGAAGGTGGTTGGTTCTCCCAATCAAGGAACTGACTCCCGTTAAAAACTCAGCCGGGTTGGTAACGACCAGCACTACAACTTGAGTAGTTCTTGCCACCAAAAGTGCAACGACATCAGCAGTGATTTCGGGTAGCCTGCGGCAAACTAACGAATTGTGCCGCAGGCTGATATCACAAGCCCAATTTCTCCAACACGGGTCGTGTTGAGACAATATGCTTGCTTAAACCCAACTCCTTGGGGCTAATCCCAAGGGCAAGGGCAACCAACTGCGGTAAGTGCAGCACTGGCAGACCTAGTTTTTGCCCTATTACTTTTTCCACTTCGGGTTGACGGGAGTCTAGATTGAGGTGGCATAAAGGACAGGGAGTCACCAGGCAATCGGCACCAGCCTCAATCGCTTCTTGGATATGCTTTCCTGCCATCTGGAATGATTGATTAGTGGCATAGCTCGAAAGGGGCCAACCACAACACTGAGTTCGCCCTCGGTAATAAATGGGTGTTGCCCCAACCGTTCGGAATACGTTTTCCATAGACTCTGGATGGAAGGGGTCATCATAG
>DATNPC010000847.1:0-14517 GCA_036703375.1 Allocoleopsis sp. | reverse complement strand
AGGTATGCCAGGTTTTCTAACAAAGGAAGCGTAGCGCCAGTATTGATGGTTGATACCCATTCAAGCCTTGAAATTTTTTTCAAGTGCTTCAGTATTGCTTAGCCAATTCATTCACGACCTTTTCTATATGACTAATATTTTCCAACGCATCGCTCAGGTGCTCGATCGCGCTGAGTACAAAAGCCTGCTGACTAATTTTGGCTTTTGGCGATCGCAACGCAAGAGAGGCAGGGTTGGTGTCACTTTGCTCAAGGCGATTGCACAGATGCTTTCGTGGCGGCAACCTCAGCGCAAACGGCCTAAGCGATCGACCGATCGTTTCTCCCGATTGAGACGCTCGCTCCCATCCTATGGAATTAGCGCTGGTTTGACATTCTTGTTTATTGTGTTTTCACACTTTCCGTACAACCTGGAAGGCGTAGCTAATGCTGCCTCAGCGATTGAACCTCCGCTTTCTACCAATGGCTCGCGAATTGTAGACAAAATGGGAACGCAAGTTTTGCTCAGAGGCGTGAATTGGTTTGGCATGGAAACGGATTTGCACGTCCCTCATGGCTTGTGGGCGAGAGACTACAAGCAAATGCTCGCTCAGATCAAAAGCTTGGGATACAACGTCATCCGACTTCCCTACTCGGTACAGGCATTGAGTTCGTCCAACATTAGTGGCGTTGACTTTAGCATCGGTAGTAACAACGAGTTGCAAGGGAAAACTCCGTTACAGGTTATGGATTTGGTGATTGCCGAAGCCGAACGGCAAGGGTTGATGATTCTCTTGGACAGCCATCGGCTCAATGACCAGCAAATTCCCGAACTGTGGTATGGTGACGGGTATACTGAAGCTGACTGGATTGCCACTTGGACGGCGCTCGCCAATCGTTACAAAAATCAGCGCAACGTGATTGGAGCCGACTTGAAAAACGAACCTCACGGTCAAGCCAGTTGGGGAACCGGCAATCAAGCCACTGACTGGCGACTGGCGGCGGAGCGAGCGGGCAAGGCTATCCAAGCGATCGCGCCCCATTGGTTGATTGTGGTGGAAGGTGTAGAAAAGAACGTTCCAGGACAGCAACTGCCCGGACACTGGTGGGGAGGCAACTTAGAGGGCGTTAAAAACTACCCGGTACGCTTAAATGTCCCCAATAAACTGGTTTACTCCCCTCACGAATACGGGCCTGGAGTTTTCAATCAACCTTGGTTTTCCGACCCTAATTTTCCCAACAATTTACCTGCTCGCTGGGAAACAGGATTTAATTACATTGCAACCCAAGGCATTGCGCCGATTTTGATTGGAGAGTTTGGCGGTCGTCAGGTTGATACTAGCTCCAAAGAAGGGATTTGGCAGCGATCGCTAGTCAACTTTATCCAGCAAAAGAATCTATCCTTTACATACTGGAGTTGGAATCCCGATAGCGCTGATACTGGTGGCATTCTCCAGGATGACTGGAAAACAGTTAATACCGCCAAGCAACAACTGCTCAGTACGCTGCTACCAGTCCCAGGTTTAATCGCCTCATCCACTTCGTCACCGAGCCCATCGCCCAGTCCATCACCAAGTCCATCACCGAGTCCATCCCCTAGCCCTGCACCGAGTCCCTCTCCCAGTCCTACACCCAGTCCTGCTCCAGGTGCGGCTCAACTCAAAGCCCAAGCGATCGTTCAATCAGATTGGCAAACCGGATTCTGCGTTAACTTGCGCGTTACCAATCAGGGGACAGCAAGTACTCAAAACTGGCAATTGACGTTTACACCCAATCAGGCAAAGATTACTAGCGCTTGGAATGGGAACTTCCTCCCTCAAGGGACAAATTATCAAGTGATACCCGAACAATGGGGAAAAACGCTCCAGCCCAATCAAACTTACGAAGCCGGGTATTGCGCTGACAAGTTAGGGTCTAACTACAAACCTACTAACGTTTCAGTGACAAGTTTCTAGATCTGAGACTCTCCTCCCTCAAGGGAGGAGGTTCTTAACTTGACTCCTAAATTGTCAGCTCATGGATTACTGCTAGGTAACTCTGGAGTATCCTGCACGGGTTCAGCGCTAGTATCAATAGTCTTTACCCTATCATCGACTAGAACAGTGTCTGATTCCTTGGCTTTCGCCTCAGATAGTTTCTCTTTAGCTATATTGGTTACCCGCTCGGTGGTGTCTCTAACTTGCTCGTTAATACTTTTAGCGCTGCGCTTGATTGTTTCCCAATCCTCCTGAGTTTTCTTATAGTCTTCCTTGAGAAACTCTGCTGCTTGATTGACTTTTTGATTCAATCCCTCGACATAATGCTGAGGAGCTTGGGCAATGGCATCTGGGACAATCACCCGTTTACTGCCAATACTTGCGATCGCTTCAGATGCAAGTAGGTAGATACCATTGAGGATGCCATGCCAGCCATTTGAGACAAACAGGTAGTTGACTACAGCACCCGTTTGGGGAACGAATAGATAGTCAACAATTTTTCCAGCCTTATTGCCAGCATCAGTCCACACCTCATGACCGATTAACGAAACTGCCGATTCTGGCTTTTCGGGTTCAATCTCTTCCGGGTCAACGTTCACTAAAATGCTGTCGTTGCCGATTGTCTCAATCTGCCTCCAAGTAAACGATCGCTTATGACTGCCGAGAAACCCTGATTTGCACGTCAACCCGATCGCTTGATGGGATTGAGGATTTAGCCACAGTTGCTCTACACGTCCTACTTCTTCCGCCGTGCGACGATCTAGCACCAGTCGATTCAGGATATCACCGTACTTTACAAGTTCTTGTTGTGCGTCCATAACAAAGCTCCGCCAGACCTGAATCTAGTATGCCCTCTGCATTAGGCGAACTAGGAAGAGGGAAGCGAAGCGATTTCAGCATCAGCTTTGCTCAATCAAGCCAATTCGGCAGTTTCGGTCAATTCGATTGTCGCTGTTTCCAAGCTCGCCACGGAAGTGCGATCGCCAAAATTAAACTGGGAGTCAGTACGGCAATTAGAGCGTTAAGTGTGGTTGGAGCAACAGATAAGCTAGGTCCACCGTACTTAATCAACACCGAAACCCCAACTGAAAGAATAAAAACTTTAAGAAGAAAATTCGCTTGTGTACCCATAAAACCTAATGATTAACAGCAAAGTGCGTTTTGAGAATTCACTGTTATAGTCCAATGCAATGTGCCTAAAACACCAGCTCTCCCGGACAATACCACATCCTACTCAAATGCTAGACACAGGCTAAGCAGAAATCCGATCCTGCGCCTAGCTCTAGTCAGGACGAACTGAGTGGCGAAACAGAGGGGGTTCCGGATTAGACTATCGAGCTACTGAAGTCAACTGTCGTACAACAGCCTACAGGAAAAGAATCATGAAACTGCAAGATTTTGTTGGAAAAGATTTGAAATACAGCATGGAGGGAATTGCCTCTGACAAAGAACTCGCGACCCAAATCCAAATAAGACTGATTGATTTAGGACTTTTGGACCCACCAGCAGACGGTCAGTTTGGTCCCATTTCTTCGGCCGCGCTGAAGAAATTTCAAAGCCTGATGAAAATCAACGAACCCGAGCAACTCGGTCCCCTCACGGCTAAAAAGCTGATCGAAACCAAACCAGAAAATTTACCAGCCCCTGAACTCAAGCTAGGTAATGATTTAGCAAGCCGGATTATTAAGTACATGAAGGCTAAAGGCTACCAGATTTTTCAGGGGATTAGAGAGTATAACATTGTGTACGTTGAGGGCATGAACTCAGACGGTAGTCTCAATAGCGACCCTCCTAATTGTTTCAACGATCGCAGAATGGTGATTCAGATTGTCGATGGCGTTCCTACAATCGCTGGCAACTGGGAAGCAACAACCGAACCGGGCAGCAAATACACCGAACATCCCATGAATCCTGGAGGAGCCGCTAGAATCAAGTTCGGTCAGTATAAAGCTTGGCAGGTAGGAATTCATGGTACCTCCGATCGCCATGAAGCCTTGATCCAAACGGGTGGTCCCATCACAGTTTATCGAGACTTGAACAAAGACTACCAACGAGTTGGTGACAAGGAAGATACTGGGTACTTCGCCGTCAATCAACATTGGGGGTACGATCTGCCCTCCAACAATGTCTACTACGCTAGCGCTGGCTGCTTGGTGGGGCGTCTGCGTCAAGGACATCGGGAGTTTATGAGCTTGATTAAACAAGACCGACGCTACCAGTTAAATGACCGTTATGTCTTCTACACGACAGTGCTCTACGGGCAAGATCTGATCAAAGAAACTGGAGGCGTGTCTGAAGTGTTGCAACTCGTCCAGGAAGGTTCCAGTGGCCCGTTGGTCAAACAACTTCAGGAACGTTTAAAAGAAAAAGGATTTAACCCCGGAACGATTGATGGCGTCTTTGGACTAGGTACGAAATCTGCCGTCAGAGCGTTTCAAAAAGCGAATGGTCTAGAACCAGATGGAGTTGTTGGTCCAGCAACGTGGAAAGCTCTAGGCATGAGCTAAAAGAAAACTCCTGTGAAAATAACTATATCAGGTGAAGATTGTTAGTGGTTAGTGGCTAGTGGTTAGTCGAGCTTGACTGGATAGGGGCGGATGGAATACCTCTAACCGCCCCTTTCTACTTGGGTATTTCAGACACAGTCGTCCGAGACGCCATGTGGACTGGTAATAGTCTCCTACGCATTAACGCATTACCCATTACCTTTTATCCGCCGCATTATTGCTTCTTGTATCCGTAATACCAACGATTGGTTGTTTTTCCCGTATTGATTACTGTATGGTATTCGCCTGCGGGAATGAGAATTTCTTCCCCCATTTTGGGATGAACTGTTTGACCAGAAAACGATAACTCAATTTCTCCTGCCTCTAGCATGACTAGTTCATCGGTTTCATGGACATAATCAGCCCAAACCTGTCCGGGTGGGTCAGTCCAGATTCCACAACTAAATCCTCTGTTTTCCCAATCCTGTTTAACTGTGGAGTAATCCATAGTTCTTCAATTGAGCTACTGAGCAACGTCTCAACCTAACATTCTATTAAACTCTTAGCGGAAGTTTCCGGTTCGAGTGAAGAGAATGATAGAGCAATACCCATGAATATTGATGCACGCACTATTTGGGCAGATGTACAACAAATCAGAGAAATTGCCCCTCTCATCCATAACATCACGAATTATGTTGTGATGAACAATACCGCTAACGCCCTCTTGGCCTTGGGAGCCTCGCCTGTTATGGCACACGCCCTAGAAGAAGTAGAAGACATGGTGAGGATTTCAGATGCATTGGTGATTAATATTGGAACGTTGAGCGGAGAGTGGATTGAATCCATTCAAAAGGCAATGCTCGCTGCTCAAAACCTCAATAAACACATTGTTTTTGACCCTGTTGGTGTTGGCGCAACCTCTTATCGAACCGCAACCGCTCGAAGACTAATTGAAACCGTATCGCCAACTGTAATTCGAGGAAATGCGTCGGAAGTATGTGCAATTTTGGCGGAAGACTCTTTTTCCAAAGGTGTCGATAGTACCCAAGAGTCTGGTACCGCATTAGTCACAGCGCAGGAACTCGCTCGCAGGTATCAATGCACCGTCGTCATTAGTGGTGTTCAGGATTTTATTGTGAATGCCAGTCGAGTAATCCAGATCGAAAATGGGCATCCACTCATGGCAAAAGTCACCGGAATGGGTTGTACGGCAACAGCCCTAATAGGTGCATTTTTAGCTGTCGATTCAAAAAGTGCGATCGCAGCGGCTCATGCTATGGCAGTAATGGGTATTGCGGGAGAACTCGCGGCGAAAAAAGCTTCTGGTCCTGGGAGCTTCCAATTGCACTTTTTAGATGCACTCTACAACCTAGAAATATCTGATGTAGAAGCACGATTGCAATTAAGTACAGTCTCAATTTAGATGAATCCTTACCCTTTTAGCCCGATTCGGATGGCAAGAACTTCTGTTCCTGCTTGTTGACACCAAGCTAAAAATTTTTTCTCAAAAAAGGTAATAATGTTATTTCAGAATCGGTCGCAGATAACGATTTTTATCCTTCGCTATTCCGCTGTGTTATCAAATAACTAGCCGATTGTCATCTGCTAAAGTGATGAAAAAATTAAATGGAATTACTGAATTTAAGGGGAGAAAGCTGTCGAACGCGATCGAGCCTCCCCTAGGAATCCATGATTATACGGAGATAATTCCAGTCACATGACCGATTGGGTCGAGAGGTTTCCGATCTTAAAGTAGAAGCATCGATTTTTCCTAATTCAATCTGTCGGGGAAAGTTTAGGTATTGTTTCCTCGATCAATTATCAGGAAATGCCACTTTTCAGCTGTGCTTGGAGTGGTGTTAATTTCTCGTACTGTTTCATGAGAAACCTAGGAGTATTCATGACTGTTGCCCAACCGCTCAATCATTATGGTTCGGAAAATCTTCCCAACACAATTATCTCTATTCAGTACAGTGACAATGATTTTCTCAGTTTCCGAGTTCACAATGTTTCTCGGGGACAGATTGTTTACAATGGGACTAAACCGATTGGTTTACGATGTCAGATTAATCGCCGATTCTACACTCTGAACGACAGACACTTCCAACAAATGAGCGATCGCGAATGTCGCGATCTGTTCGACTACCTAAAGCTTGATGGTAGCCAGCTTTTGCAGGCTTAGCTAACTGAAGACTACCCGTTTGTTTCCTAATATTTGTTCCCTAATAGATAGAAGTTGTTGTCCAGCGTGTAGCTTTGACGCTGTATCAGGCAACCCTTTCATCATCACAAAAAAGTTATTGACGATCGTTAAAACAGTGAACAGTGACCAGGTTTCACACTCCGGATGCGAGACCCCGCGTGAAACCTACCATCCAACGCTTGTTGGTCTCCTTCCTCCCACTCTCATACTGGTCACTGGCCACTGGTAACTGCTCACTGTAAAAGATGGCTCGGCAACTTAGAAGTTCCAGTTACCTAGACCCTACCCTAGGGGTAAGGCATGCCTTGCCCCTAGGAATGGCCTGTGTTCAACTCATTGGAAAATCGCTATTTTGAAAAAAACGTTACATATATTTACAATTGCGCGATCGCAATCCGATCGGAATCGTTCAGATTCCAATAGTCTTACCCTATCTAGGCTTTGATTGCATCTACTTAACGATAAAATAATGCCTTCTTATCAAGCTTTTTATGTAAGAGTTGCATAATCTTTATGCAATTTCTTCACAGATAGAAACATTCTGTAACTCTAAATACAAATTATACCCTTGAGCGCACATAACCTGATTGGCAACGAGCAATCTAACTTGCGCTCTAGACGAACCTTCGGACTTTGGAGCGCTATGCACTGAGGATAGACCTATGACAAGCGCAGCCAAGTCAGCAGCGAGCCAAAATAAATTTGAAAAGTTCAAGGCCGAAAAAGATGGTCTTGCCGTTAAAACTCAACTCGAAGAGTTTGCCCAACTCGGCTGGGAAGCGATGGATGAAACTGACCGCGAACATCGCTTGAAGTGGGTCGGGGTTTTCTTCCGTCCTGTCACTCCCGGTAAGTTTATGATGCGGATGCGTCTACCCAGTGGTATTCTCACCAGCACTCAGATGCGAGTGTTAGCGGAAGTTGTGCAGCGCTATGGCGAAGATGGCAGTGCCGACATCACTACGCGGCAAAACCTCCAACTCAGAGGCGTCCGAATTGAAGACCTACCCGATATTTTCCGCCGCTTCGAGCAAGCGGGATTGACTTCCGTGCAATCGGGAATGGACAATGTCCGCAATATCACGGGTTCCCCCGTCGCTGGCATTGATGCTGACGAGTTGATCGATACGCGGGAATTGGTGCAACGGGTGCAGGACATGATTACCAATCATGGTCAAGGCAACCCAGAGTTTACCAACTTACCTCGAAAATTCAATATTGCGATCGCGGGCGGTCGCGACAACTCCGTTCACGCTGAAATCAATGACCTGGCATTCGTTCCCGCTTACAAAGATGGAGTCTTAGGCTTCAATGTTATCGTCGGAGGCTTCTTCTCCGCCAAACGTTGCGATGCCGCCATTCCGCTCAATGCCTGGGTAGCGCCAGACGATGTCGTCGATGTCAGTCGCGCCGTCTTAGAAGTCTACCGCGA
This sequence comes from Allocoleopsis sp., assembly GCA_036703375.1. GTDB lineage: Bacteria > Cyanobacteriota > Cyanobacteriia > Cyanobacteriales > Coleofasciculaceae > DATNPC01. The sequence goes on along the minus strand of DATNPC010000847.1, from coordinate 6,442 downwards.
CCATGGGTTACGGGCGAATCGGCAAAAAGCGCGGCTAATGTGGCTGATTGATGAATGGGGCATCGACAAGTTTCGCGCTGAAGTCGAAAACTACCTGGGACGAACGCTGCAATCGGAAGCAGAAAAAGACGAAATCGACTGGGAAAAGCGCGACCACATTGGCGTGTATCCGCAAAAGCAAGCCGGATTGCACTACGTCGGTCTGCACATCCCCATCGGTCGGCTTTATGCTCAGGATATGTTCGACTTGTCCCGAATTGCCGAAGTGTACGGTAGTGGTGAAATTCGTCTCACTGTCGAGCAAAACGTCATCATCCCTAACGTTCCCGATTCTCGTCTAGACACGTTCCTCGCTGAACCGTTACTAGAGCGGTTTTCGATTAACCCAGACCCCTTGACGCGAGCCTTAGTCTCCTGCACGGGCGCTCAATTTTGCAACTTTGCCCTGATTGAAACGAAAAGTCGAGCACTGGCGACGATTAAGGAAATCGAAGCCGAACTCGACTTACCGCAGCCAGTGCGGATTCATTGGACGGGTTGCCCCAACTCCTGCGGTCAACCGCAAGTTGCAGACATCGGTCTGATGGGAACCAAAGTTCGCAAAGATGGCAAAACGGTGGAAGGTGTCGATCTTTACATGGGTGGCAAAGTTGGGAAAGATGCCCAACTGGGTAGCTGCGTGCAAAAAGGCATACCCTGCGAAGACCTGAAACCTGTATTGCGAGGCTTACTCGTCGAACAGTTTGGAGCCAGACCGCGTAAAGCAGCTGTAGTGTCTTCTTGAATGGACACAAAATTGGCTTTAGAAAAGAATTCCCAAGCACAGAACGGTGTCTTGGGAATCCTCAAACTTATTGAACATAAACCCTAAGAACCAGAATACCTACAGATGTCGAAGTTTACCAGGCGGCAATTTATCATTACGGCAGGGGCTACCGCAGCTACCTCTATCCTCGCTCACGGCTGCGCTTCGGGCAACTCCTCAACGTCAGGCGCTAGCACCAAGGCGACTAAACTTAGTCCTGCCGATGCACCGGAAGTGACGAAAGCGAAGCTGGGATTCATTGCCCTCACCGATTCTGCTCCTTTGATTATTGCTAAGGAGAAGGGTTTTTTCGAGAAGTACGGCATGAAGGATGTGGAGGTCGTCAAGCAAGCCTCCTGGCCCGTTACTCGCGACAACTTAGAGCTAGGGTCTGCTAGTGGCGGGATTGATGGGGCGCATATCTTATCGCCCATGCCTTACCTGATGACCTTGGGCAAAATTACCAAGCAGCCTGTCCCCATGTACATCCTGGCACGCTTGAATACCAACGGTCAGGCGATTTCAGTTGCCAATACTTACAAAGATTTGAAACTGGCGAAAGACAGTAAGCCACTCAAAGAAGCATTGAGCAAAGCTAAATCTGCTGGCAAAGAGCTTAAGGTTGCCATGACCTTTCCCGGTGGGACTCACGATTTGTGGATGCGGTACTGGTTAGCCGCCGGTGGCGTCCTGCCCGAAAAGGAGGTTTCCGTCGTTCCCGTACCGCCCCCTCAGATGGTCGCGAATATGAAAGTGGGCAATATGGAAGCCTTTTGCGTGGGCGAACCCTGGAACGCCCAACTGGTCAATCAAAAGCAAGGCTATACTGCCCTAGTGACGGGAGAATTGTGGAAAGACCATCCGGAAAAAGCGTTTTCCCTGCGGGCAGACTGGGTGGATAAGCATCCCAAAGCCGCCAAAGCTCTGTTAATGGCCGTACTAGAAGCTCAGCAGTGGTGCGACAAGGCGGAAAACAAAGAGGAGATGTGCAAAATCGTCTCCGAACGGCAGTGGTTTAAAGTCCCGGCTAAAGATATTATCGAGCGAGCTAAAGGCAACATTGACTACGGCGATGGGCGTACTCAACAAAATAGCCCTCTGTTGATGAAGTTCTGGGCCGACAACGCTTCCTATCCCTTCAAGAGCCACGATTTATGGTTTCTCACCGAAAATATTCGTTGGGGTTATCTTCCCGCTAGTACCGACACGAAGACTATTATTGACAAAGTCAATCGGGAAGATTTGTGGAAAGAAGCCGCGAAAGCCATTGGTGTGGCGGATGCCGACATTCCTAAGAGCACGTCTCGTGGAGTGGAAACCTTCTTCGATGGCGTGAAGTTTGACCCAGAAAAGCCTGAGGAGTATTTGAAGAGCCTCAAAATCAAAAAAGTTTAGTTGAAATCCGCCCTTAGCGACTAGCGTTCTATGCGTTGTGTCATCCGTTACAAATCAAAGCAACGCTAAGGGCTATTGATGAATTACTCAACGCTCATCTTCGGTCACTCATTGTTAGGATACCAATGGCAACCAACCTCGATACACGTTCTCAGCGCCGCGCTCGACAGCGGTTTAATCCCTCCATTTTTAAGAAGTATTCTCAAAAAATTATCCGTCCGCTGATCGCGATCGCAATTTTCCTGGTAATCTGGCAACTGTTGTGCCTCAGCCCCTCCTCCAATTTGCCCAGTCCCCTCAGCACTTGGCAGGAAACCTGGGACCCGCTGATTATTAATCCCTTCTTTGACAATGGCGGTACTGATAAAGGATTGGGATTACAAATCGCTGCAAGTTTGGGACGGGTAGCCATGGGTTTCTCGCTAGCTGCAATCGTGGGAATTGGTCTAGGGATTTTGATTGGCAGCAATTCATTCATGTATGATGCCTTAGACCCAATTTTTCAAGTCCTGCGGACGATTCCCCCTCTGGCTTGGTTGCCGATTTCTCTGGCTGCCTTTCGCGATAGTCAACCGTCAGCAATTTTTGTAATTTTCATTACAGCAATTTGGCCAGTTATTATCAACACTACCGTTGGCGTTCAACAAATCCCGCAAGACTATAAAAACGTCGCTCGGGTATTGCGCCTCTCTCGGCAAAAGTACTTCTTTAAGGTTCTATTTCCTTCGGCAGTCCCCTATATCTTCACCGGTCTACGGATTGGTATTGGCTTATCTTGGTTAGCGATCGTTGCGGCTGAAATGTTGGTCGGCGGTGTGGGCATTGGGTTCTTTATTTGGGATGCGTACAACAGCTCTAGACTGAGTGAAATTATCCTTGCCCTGGTTTATGTCGGTATCGTTGGTCTCTTGTTAGACAGATTGGTCGCTTTCGTCGCGTCCAAAGTTGTCCCGGAAGAACAGAAGTAGTCATTCGTAGTTTGTTATCCGTTGTTGGTTATTTGCCAACAACCAACAACCAACAACCAACAACCAATAACTAACCACCATGTCTGTATTTGTTGAAGTTGACCACGTTGACCGGGTGTTTTCCCTGCCGAATGGGGGAAGTTATGTCGCGCTCAAAAATATTGAACTAAAAATTAAACAGGGTGAGTTTATTTCCTTAATCGGCCATTCCGGGTGTGGCAAGTCCACCTTGTTGAATATCGTTGCTGGACTGGATAAACCGACGAAGGGAGGCATCATCCTCGAAGGACGCCAAGTCACCCAACCCGGCCCCGATCGCATGGTAGTATTCCAGAACTATTCGCTCTTGCCTTGGCTGACGGTGCGCGAAAACATTGCCTTGGGTGTGGACGAAGTCATGGCCCATCGACCCAAGGGGGAACGCAAAGGGATTGTCGAACACCACATCGAGCTAGTTGGGTTGCGGCAGGCGGCGAACAAGCGACCGGGCGAACTATCAGGGGGGATGAGACTACGGGTTGCGATCGCGCGCGCCCTAGCCCTACGTCCCAAGTTGTTGCTGTTGGACGAACCCTTTGGGGCATTGGACGCCCTGACTCGGGGCGGACTGCAAGAGCAGTTGATGAAAATCTGCGAAGAAAGCCACGTTACCTGCATCATGGTGACGCACGATGTGGATGAAGCCTTATTGCTATCCGATCGCGTGGTGATGCTGACCAATGGGCCAGAGTCTCATATCGGACAAATTATCGATGTCGAAATTCCTCGACCTCGCCACCGTCTAGAGGTGGTGAATCATCCCAGCTACTACATGCTGCGGAATGAGATGATTTACTTCCTCAACCAGCAGAAGAAAGAGAAGCTACGCAAAGCTGGTAAGCTCAAGCCGATCGCGCGCAACGGGTTAGAAAAGGTCAATCTCGAAATTGGCTTTATTCCCCTCACCGATTGTGCGCCCCTAGTCGTTGCTAAAGAGAAGGGCTTTTTTGAGAAATATGGGTTAGAAGAGGTTACCTTAAACCGCGAACCGAGTTGGAAAGCGATCGCTAACGGGATTGTCTCGGGACGCCTGGATGCTGCCCAGATGGTGGCGGGGATGCCCCTGACGCTGACGATTGGGGCAGGCAATAAGCCCCCCGTACCAGTGGTTACGGCCTTAACCCTGTCCCGCAATGGCAATGCCATTACTCTGAGCAAGCGTTTCTACGATCAAGGTGTCCGCACTCTCGCTGACTTCAAAGCGGCGATTCAAGCCACGCCCGATAAAGTTCACACGTTGGGCATGGTCTATCCGTCCTCCATGCACAACCTGATGCTACGGTACTGGTTAGCCAGTGGTGGGATCGATCCGGATTTGGATGTTGCCCTCACCGTCATCCCGCCGCCACAAATGTTCTCCAATTTAAAAGCCGGAAGCATTGACGGTTACTGCGTTGGCGAACCCTGGAATTCCCGCGCTGTCTACGAAGGACTCGGCTTTGTCATTGCTACCGATATGGAGCTTTGGCCGGGACATCCTGAGAAAGTGTTGGGCGTGCGCGAAGACTGGGTCAACCAGCACCCGCAAACTCATATTGCGATGGTGAAGGCACTCCTCGAAGCCTGCCAATACTGCGACGATCCGCGCAACCGGGAAGAAATTCTCACCTTACTCACCCAAGACCAGTACGTTGGCTCAGCTCCAGAATACACTCGTCCTGGCTTCATCGACCCTTACGATCGCGGCACGGGCGAACCCCTGCAACGGCTATCCCGCTACAACCAGTTCTTCGTCGATAAAGCCAACTATCCCGATCAAATTGAGGGGTTATGGTTACTGACGCAACTCGCCCGCTGGGGACTCATCCCCTTCCCCAAAAACTGGATTAACATTCTCGATCGCGTGCGCCGCATCGATTTATTTGGTGCCGCCGCACGGGATTTAGATCTCATGGACACCGGACACGATCGCGGTCCGATTCACATGTTCGACGGCACTGTCTTTGACCCGGACGACCCACTGGAATATCTCAACAGCCTAGAAATTAAGCGTCAAATTCGCATCGAAGAAGTTGATATTGATGCTGTCCCTACTCCAGTCGCCTAAATCAAAAGTTGTAGGTTCAGGGGTTGGCAAGTTGAACGTTAAAAACCTGCGTCAGACTTCAACCTCAAACCTCAAACCTCAAATCTTCAGCCTCTAACCCTCAACCTTCAACCATCTATCGCCATGACTGCTCTTAATACAGATTCCCTCCTCAATTCGCAATCTAAAATCCAGGATTCACAGTCCAAACTTGGCAATCCCTTACTGGTAATTGAGGATGTCTCGAAGGTTTATCGCACTCCCGATGGTCCCCACACCGTGCTGAGTGGCGTCAATCTCACCGTGCAAGAAGGGGAGTTTGTGTGCCTGATCGGTCATTCGGGTTGTGGAAAATCGACCCTGCTGAATATGGTGGCGGGTTTCTCGCAACCTACCTACGGGGAAGTGAGATTGCAAGGTAAGCGCATCAGTCAACCGGGGCCAGACCGGATGATGGTATTCCAAAACTACGCGCTGCTGCCTTGGTTGAGTGCCTATGAAAACGTGTTCTTAGCCGTAGATTCGGTATATCCCAATAAATCTCGCGCTCAGAAAAAAGCGATCGTGCGGGAACATCTGGACATGGTGGGACTGAGCGAAGCGGCGGATAAGAAGCCCTCGCAACTATCGGGGGGGATGAAACAACGAGTTGCGATCGCGCGCGCCCTATCCATTCGTCCTGAAATCTTGATTTTGGATGAACCCTTCGGGGCATTAGATGCCATTACCAAAGAAGAGTTACAAGAAGAACTGCTGAAAATCTGGCGGGAACACAGAGTCACAGTTTTGATGATTACTCATGACATTGACGAAGCGCTATTTTTAGCCGATCGCGTCGTGATGATGACCAACGGGCCAGCCGCACACATTGGTGAAGTGATGGACGTTCCCTTCGAGCGGCCGAGAAAGCGAGCTCGGATTATGGAAGATCCAAAATACTACGAACTCCGCAACTACGCCCTTGACTTCCTGTATCACCGTTTTGCCCATACAGAGGTTGAATAATTCGCGATCGCTTTTAACAGTGAGCAGTGAGCAGTGACCAGTGAGCAGTGACCAGTGAGCAGTGACCAGTGAGCAGTGACCAGTGAGCAGTTATCAGTGACATTGGTTGCGCGATCGGTATTGAGTTATAGCAACCGCCAAGGCGATTAGGACGCTAGGTGCAGGACATACTCCATGGCATCGCGTAGACAATCAAACTGGTCA
>DATNPC010000846.1:0-2649 GCA_036703375.1 Allocoleopsis sp. | reverse complement strand
GATCGCGCGTTGCTGGGTCAAAATCTTGAGGACGCGATCGCAAGTTGGCAAAATGCAAATTTGCCCCCTCAGATGCGGTAATAATATAGGCGGCTGCCGTAGCGCGATGTGCTTCTGGAATTGTCACCGATGCAGTAACATCAAGCGCTTGTGCAACCTTGGCGACAGCTTCTAAGGCTTTAGGTTCTGCACCTTTAGCAAAGTAACCATCAGCGACGGCAATTCGCAATCCATCAATTCCGCGATCGAGTTGAGGGCAACAGGGTTCTGGAGAACGCTGGGTACAAATTGGATCGCGCTCATCTGTGCCCTGAAGACTATCAAAAGTTGTAGCAATATCCCGAACAGAGCGAGCAAAAGGGCCAACATGATCCAAGCTGCTGGAAAATAAAGCAACACCTGCACGGGATAATCGTCCGTAAGTTGGCTTCAAGCCATAAATTCCACACAGAGAGGCGGGAACGCGAATCGAACCATTGGTGTCACTTCCCAGAGTTAAAGGAACTAATCCTGCGGCAACAGCAGCAGCCGAACCACCAGAAGAACCTCCAGCTACGCGGGTTATATCGTGAGGATTGCGCGTAGCACCGTAATGGCTATTCTCGGTAACAAAACCATAGGCGTACTCATCCATATTTAACGTCCCAACGAGTATCGCGCCAGCTTGTTTGAGTCGGGCAACGGCAGTAGCATCTCGTGTCGCTGGAGAATTTTCGACGTTGATTTTTGACCCCGCTAGGGTGGTTAAACCGGCGATATCGTAGAGGTTTTTAACCGCGAAGGGGACACCTGCTAGAGGGCCAGGATTTTCACCTTGGGCAATTAAGCGATCGATCCTTGCTGCATCGGCTAGGGCGGTGTCTGCGGCGATCGCTGTAAAACAATTAAATGTATCGTTTTTATCAGCAATTCGTTCTAAGGCCGCACTGACAACAGTATTGGCACTGATTTCACCTGTGCGAATCGCACTAGCAATGGCAACGGCATCAGCTTGTTTCAAATCCATGACCCTTACTTCTCAGACGCTACAGGTTTTGTCTGAATATAAAGGTAGAGTAACCATAAACGTCGTTATGGCTCAAACACTGGAGCAGGTTCAACAGTATTAGGCAGAGGAAATTCTGTAACCAGCTGTGCGATCGCGGCAATTCTAACAAAGTTTTCCACTACCCCCGGTCGGTGTTCTGGTGCTAGGGGTAAATCGATCGCACCGCTCAAGCGATCGACATATTCATCTAAATCCTTGGTTGTTTCTGTCATATGAGAAAAATTAGAGCAGCCAGAAGCTAGCGTACACTAAATCTTCTGGCAGCTTGTTTGATTTATCCACAAACCGCAGCCAGACCCCTTGCTCGCAGTCGATTTTCGCCCCCCTAGCCCCCCAATGCTGTGAATTCAAAGTCCCCCAATTTTAGGGGATTTAGGGGGCTTCCCAGGTTGATGAAAAAGGTCTAATGTTGGGGCTAGGGTGGCTAAATGCACTACTAGCTCAATTCAGACTGTAGCTGGTTGCGAGCGCTTTCGAGGGCTTCTGCTAATTTACTCGGATCGCGTCCACCCGCTTGGGCGAAGTTGGGGCGTCCGCCACCACCACCACCGCAGATTTTAGCGATCGCACCAATAAATTTACCAGCTTGCAAGCCTTTGCCATTAACGCCTTTGCTAAATACGGCAACTAGACTCACTTTGTCAGGTGCAGGAACTGAACCCAGGACGACAGCGCTTTCTCCCAGTTTTTGCTGCAAACGCTCAGCCGCTGTTTTTAAGGCATCGGGGTCAACATCATCTAGATTAGCAACGAGAATTTTGAACTCACCCACTGACTCTGCTTGTGCTAAGAGTTGGTCAGACTTCGCCAAGGCTAGTTCTTGCTTGAGGGCTTCCAGTTGTTTTTGAGATGCCCTGAGTTCATTCTGAAGGTTAGTGATGCGTTCTGGTAGTTCTTCCGGTTTCGCTTTAAAGCGATCGCTCAATTCTCGCACCACTTTATCCCGCACGTTCAGGTAATCCAGTACCGCTGGGCCAGCCACCGCTTCAATCCGCCGGACTCCTGAAGAAATGCCCGTTTCCGAGACAATTTTGAACACACCAATTTCCGCCGTGTTGCTCACATGCGTACCGCCGCACAGTTCCATCGAGACGCCGGGGAAATCAATTACCCGTACCTCATCCCCGTACTTCTCTCCAAACATTGCGATCGCACCTCGACGCTTCGCCTCCTCAATCGGCAAGATTTCTACATCTGCCTCGTGGGCTTCGGCAATCCAAGTATTAACTTGTTCCTCAATTTGCTGGATTTCTTCAGCTTTCAGAGGGCGAGGGCAGTGAAAGTCAAAGCGCAACCGATCGAAGTCTACTAAAGAACCCGCCTGAGAGATACCAGGGTCAACAATCTGTTTCAGTGCCGCTTGCAGCAAGTGAGTTGCCGTATGATTCGCTTGGGCGCGACGACGACAGGCGCGATCGATTTGCGCGGTAACGGCAGCGCCGACTTCTAACGTGCCGCGTTCGATCTGGCCGAAGTGGACGAAGAAATCGGATTCTTTCTTGACATCTTCAACCCGTATTAAGACAGTATCGCCAGACAAGTAGCCGCGATCGCCAATTTGTCCCCCCGATTCCGCGTAGAATGGCGTCCGATCCAAAATC
>DATNPC010000845.1:0-3413 GCA_036703375.1 Allocoleopsis sp. | reverse complement strand
TCTTTGACAAGCCTCGGAAACGAAAGTATCATGGATGCTAATACTAATTAATTGAGATTTAGCCCAAAATCTATCATAGTTTTGGGCTAATTTTCATGAGGATTTATTAACATTCAACATTTCTGCGAGTGATGGAAGTGCAGAGGGATTTAGCGGCTCACTATAAGCGAGTGGACATTCAAGTACTGAATACTTGGAAGCATCGAGGAAATGTGGAGCTGTACTTCAAGCATCGCTATAAAGATTTCAACTATCGAATTGGGAGTTTAACGGAATATTTCCAATTTACTGATGTTGAGGCCGTGTGGGATGATTTACGTCAAATGAATCCGAAATTTTTAGAGCCAGTAGAGCTGGATGTGCTGTCAGAGAATTTTATCAGTTCCTTATGCAGCCATTGAGTGGTTAAGGTCATTATTGGAACTCTCGACTGCATTGTTGCGAACCCGACTCGCTATCTCTAACACTTGAGTCCAGCGCTTTTGCGCTTGTTTCGGTGTAATTTTCAGAGCTTTGACAATCTCAAAATCGCTCGATTTCGCCCGTTTGAGGTCTAACAATTGCTGTTGCATAGGGTCAAGTTGTCCGACAAACGCTTCCCACTGCTTGGATGAAAGTCCCAACTTTTGGTCAACGTCTGCACCTAACCATTGATGTACCAGTTGCCACCCAGAGGTGCGAGCAAACTTTTGCACATGGTATTTAAAGCGCTGTTGCAGATAATCGCGTTGGCGCGGTGTTAAACCCATGATTTCGTCGATTTCGGGTGCGGCAATGTCTTGTAGCTTTAAGATTAAGTAGTCAGCACAATCTTTTTGACCTTGATTCTCCAGATATTGTACTAGCTCACCCACAACGCGATCGCGTAAGACAGCATCATGAGGGTCTTTTGTATCTGCCACTAGACGCTCTCTCACCTGCTGCATCATGGGTGAGCGATTTTGCATCTGTGCTTCTTCACCTTTGGCAAACTCTGTCGCCTGTTCAATATCCATGACGGTATCCTCTGGTTGGCGTTTGGCAAAGCTTTTGGCTCTAAGTACCAGTAATTGCATCGCACCATAGCCGGTCATCACCCGTCGTTTGGCGTATTGCTCTGTAAATGCCCTGTATTCGGCTAGTTCGATTCGGGTACGGGGGGTATAGTTGTCAGCGACCTGATTTTCTCGTCTAAAGGCTCTGAGGGAATCGGCGTAAAAGTCTTGCAAGAAGTCTTCGATTAAATTGCGTTTGGCGGCAAAGCTTAACTGGGCTTGAGCGGGTGCTATTTGGCGATATATCATCACGCTCAGGTTACTGTGCAGTTCGATACGACCTTGCTTTGAACCCAGATTATAGTACTCAACACATTTGGAGAGACGATGACGTGCCAAGGTTAGCTGCTCCGAGTGGACTTCACCGCTATTTTGAATCCGGTCACTCTTGGTACAAATCCGTTCAACTTCTGCCACGATGCGGTTGATGACTGTTAGAGCGTTGCTGGGTAAGGAACCAAGCCTCTGTGTCAGTTCTTCTTTCAGTAGCTCAGTCAATGCGATTGTGTCGATTAGGGTGATATTGTCCTGAGCGTTGTGGGTGGAGAAAGAAGATTGATGTAAGGAGTTGGTGGTGTTCATAGGTTTTAGCCCCGTTCGACTCTAGTTACGATGGCGACGAAGCTGAGAGTGGTGTTGGGTTCACCCCTGTTCAAGTCGTCTACAATTCGACTGTAAAGTGCTTCTTTTTGGAAAAGGGCACAGCTTGTGCAGGCAAGCAAATATGGTTGTGTAATGGCTAATCGGCTTGCTTTGGAGATTGGAGTGTCGGCTGCTGCCAACTGGTTAGTGTGTAAAGACTTGAGCGGTTTTTAGGGGATAGTAGAAGGAAGCGTGCTTCCAATAGAAGGAGTGGACAATTCATAAACTGGGACGGATGAATCACTTCCTTGTCCGTTTTGGTGGGGATAACTGCCTCCAGAATGTCCGCTTGCTCGGTAATCACGTCATAGGTGGTCAGTTGACCCTTTGGACTTTCCCTCCTTTTGAGAGAGCGAGCGCTACAATCATAGGTTTTTGGCGTCAGCTTGCTGACTTGTTGACAAGTTAACCAGTCAGCAAGTCAGCAATATCATCTCCCAAAGAAACCAACGACGCAATGTTGGCTCAAGCCTCTTCCCTCTACTTTTGAGTGTTAATACCCTCACACAGCTCGCTACAACTAGCAGGCTGTTAGCTTGCGTTCATTAGAGGGAGGGGCATGTGACAGTTCTCCGGCGATCGCTAGAAAAGTGTCACACACGAGTGGCGCGAGCGCATTCTTAACAAGCCTTCTTCCAGTGCGTCTGTGCTGCGAAAAACCCCGACCAGAATCAAGTCAGGGTTTCAAAGTGGCAACAATTGCCACTTTTGTTTTTGGCGCGAGCGCACAGAGGGATTTTTCGGGCGGCTCCATAAACTTTCCGTATTTGGGAGATTGGTACAAACCCTGGACATGGCTGGCGACTGTGATGGTGTTGCTGCTGTAGCTGGAAAACAGTCCGTAAAAGAGTCCAAAACCTGAATGTTAACTCCAATGGTTAGTGCTTGCGATCAATCGCTCGGCTCGTAGCGCTAGCCCGTTCGCTCCTCTAAATATTGTTGATTGCATCGATAAAGAGTTGCTAAGCACTAGGTATAGACCGAAGGAGCTTGATTAAAATTGTAGTTGGGGATGACTTGCCAAAAGTCAAATGGCTCGTCGCTAGACCCATGCTTAAGGTTCTAGCTAAGCTCAGTCGCTTTATTAAAGACGGATTGGTTCACGAACCACGACTGCCGCATCCGGAGTTCCGCAGCGATTTGGAGTACGAAAATCTTCTCAGGGCGCTCTTGGAAGAAGTAGAGCAGGGAAAAAGTTGGGGACAGCTTCAGGGGTTCTTGATTGCTAACCACTTGGATGAAAAGCAATTAGCACAGTGGTTGCAAGATTATAGTAATCGCTGGTTGGCACAGCCGGAGTCAAATCAAGAATTGACGCTGCGATTGGTGCTGTTGGGACAGGTGGCAACTGGGGAGTTAGGAACGGTTGCGAAAACACTAGGGGAGCGCCTGTTAGTCCCATCTTATGGGGATAACTCTCCCATGTCTTCACCATTAACACTTGAGAGTGAATGGGAAGAAGTTACCTATACTGAAGTTCAGAAATTGAATCAGCTACTAGCTACCTTAAACACTCCTGGAAACAACCAAAAGCTGGCTAGTTTCAAGCCGATGTTCCAGCTCCAACCGGACGACCACGATGCCTGGTACAACCAGGGCAAGGCGCTGTTCGATTTAGGACGATTAGAAGAAGCGATATCTTCCTTTGACCAAGCCTTAAAAATTCAACCAGACTACCCCGATGCCTGGAACTACCGGGGCTTGGCGCTCAAGGATTTAGGACGACTAGAAGAAGCG
>DATNPC010000844.1:0-5353 GCA_036703375.1 Allocoleopsis sp. | reverse complement strand
GGTGATACACACTGCTTTTTGATTTTTCGATCGGCCCTGAGCAGGAACCTTTTGAGGGAACTTGTGTCTTAGCTTGATGTAAGCAGCTCTGCTGGTCACTGTTGGAAAATTACCGAGGTGACCTCCTATCTATAGAGAGGATACGGAAATGATGAACACGATGAAAAAAGTAACGTTAGTAGCGCTCTTAGTCGCTGTTGCAAGTGCTGGTTCGATGGCACAGGCCAATGCCCAGATCTGGAACAACAACAGGAACAATAATCGCGTTGATAACATTCGCAATGAGTTTCAAGACTATCTCAATCGGATCAGTCAAGAAGCCGATAGCTTTGCTAGCGGTATCGATCGCGATCTCGACCGTAGCCGTCTGAATAACAAAAACGCTGAAGACCAGATCAATCAGCTTGCTAAAGATATCAAGCGATACGCAAGAAACGCCAAGAATAATTTCGATCGCCAGCGACCGGTTCGGGATGATGTCCAGCAATTGCTAGATGCTAGCGACAGGATGGATGCATTCTTACGGCGCACCCGCATTAGCTTGAGCCGGGATACCGAACGGAGTTGGTCAGATTTGCGTAATGATACCAATCGCCTCAGAACCGCTGCCGACCGAGCTAATCAATATAACAACGGCAGAGGATACAACAACGGATGGTGGCGCTAAATAGGCGCGAGAACGCGGCTCTACAGGGCTACTGCTTTACCCTGTGAAACTAACCTGAGTTCGATAGATGAGTCTACCACTCAACGCAAGAAGCAAGGATACAGGCTCTAGTGGCAATGCTCAGATCTATAGCTCTTGCGTTACGTCGAACTCAGGTTATAAGCTGTTGTGCATCATAAGTCCCTCTCATGTCTCACTCCATCTAAACCTGAAAGCCCATGTCTCGCAGCCCTTGACGAAGGCGCTCGGCTTCACTAGGGTTGCGTGTCTCATGGAGAGCGATCGCTTTTTGAAAGGCTGATAAACTCTCTGGTACTTTGCCAATTTTTAGCAAGACAACGCCTAAGTTTTGATAGGCATCGGCATAGTCTGGATCGAGATGAATGGCTTGCTGGTAAGATGCGATCGCGTCTTCCAGCTGTCCTAAAGCTTTCAACGTTTTTCCCAGATTATTATGTCCAGGTACAAAACTGGGGTCAATTCTTAATGTGGTTTCATAAGCCGTTTTTGCCATCGCTAAATCGCCAGTAGCGAACAGTAAATTCCCCAAGTTGTTGTAAGCGCCGAGTTTCAACTGCGGGAGAATCGGTTGCTGGAGCGCTACTTGATAATGCTTCGCCGCTAATTCAATATTGGACGAACGAGTATAGGCATTGCCAAGATGGTAATGCAATTCAAATAAAACTGAAGCATTGAGTTCAGTTGAGGTGAGGCCGCGGTTGAGGAGTTCGACCCCTTCACTCAATTGACCGATTTGAACGTAAAGCGCCCCCAGCTTACTACAGACATAAGGGTCATGGGGATGACTGGCGAGAAAACCCTCCATTGCTGTCCGCGCTCTAGTATATTTATCCAATGCGGCGATCGCTTTGGGTTGGTAGCCATAGTGTTGAATGGCGACAGTAGACAGAGAAATAATTTGCCAGTGGGGTTCTCGCTGTAACAGCTCTTGCACGCTGTCATCGATCATGGCGTGGTAGGGGCGAGAAAAGCGAATTTCGGGATGATTGCGAAATAAACGGGAAACCAGAGAATAGGGCGATTGAGATGCACCGACTTCTTGTCGTACTAGGTTAACTACGAGGTAGCGTGAAGCGGAGCTATCTTGTAGAGAGTCGCGTTCGAGCAGTTGCTTTATCTCCGGCACAATTTCTGGTGTCAGGACTTCATCCGCATCCAGCACCAGAACCCACTGTCCCTGTACATATTTCAACGCTTCATTTCGGGCGGCTGAGAAATCATCACACCACTGAAAGTGATACACCCTGGCCCCTACTTCTTGGGCAATCTCTACTGTGCGATCGGTAGAACCAGTATCGAGTACTACCATTTCATCGACAATATCCTTGACGCTGCTTAAGGTTTTCCGCAAGGAGGCTTCTTCGTCTTTAACAATTATGCACAGGCTCAAATCCATTGGACGCGGGTTAGCTGCTGAAGGATGTACTTATCATTTTAGGAGTCAATAACACCTAATGACAGAGTAGGATAACCCGTTTTTTTAGCAGAGTTACCCGTGCGAACGTGCATTGTTTCCAGACAGAGCATTAGCGTCTCAGGCTTCTAAAAAAATATCAGTATTTAAGTCATCTAGAGAAATTGTAGAATCTGCATCATTTAACCAAACTTCAGAGTCCCAGTAATCTATAAACTGAATATCGGATAATAGATTTAAAGACGAGGGATTGGCTAATGATTTAGCATCCCAGTAGTCTACAAATTCAACATCTGCTAATAGATCAGCGGCGGTTAATATTTTCATGATTAATTTAAAATTATTCTTGGCTACTGAACGGTTTAAGAAGCAATACCTTATCTAATCTAAGAGTCGCGCATTTTCTGGCTCACACCCGTAATTCTGTAACCAACAAACAGTGATCGTTTTTATATAAATCTGTGATGGCAATCACAAGATAGCGCGATCGCGTAGTGAAAGCCGTCTTCTCTATCCCGGTGTAGTCATGCTCCAGTTGGTGCTTGGGTAATTGGTAACTCTTGTCCCTATTTTCTATTCTCCCTTCCCCATTCCCGAAAACTCTATCCACAAGGGGATAGAGTTTTTATCCCTAGTGCTTAGCCCGTTTTGAACTCCTTGGGATAGGGAAATTACGACTCGTAACGGGTGAAGTGCCTGTATAGAAGCCGTCTGACAGGGTGAGGAAATTGCGAACGTAGATGCAAGATTAATTTCTTTAATAAATCTTAAACTTATTAGAGTGTGGGTCAGTAAAGCGACCTGAACTTAAAAACAACTGATACCTATGGCTATTAAAGATAAACCTCAAGCTCCTCGAAACCGCCGAATCGGTAATATTTTCCTATTACTGGCTGGTCTGTTTTTTCTGGCAAACCTGTTTTTGCCTTATTTTTTGGGGCCTCGGATTCCTCAGGTACCGTATAGCATATTTATCAATCAAGTAGAAGATAGTGAAGTAGCGCGGGTTTCGGTGGGGCAAAACGAAATTCGCTACCAGCTTAAAGGTGAGAACAACCAACCAGGGCAAGTCCTCTCGACAACACCCATATTCGATCTGGAACTGCCCAAGCGATTAGAAGACAAAGGCGTGGAGTTTGCTGCCGTCCCACCGCCCAAGAATAGTTGGATTACGAGTTTGTTGGGTTGGGTGGTACCCCCACTGATTTTTGTCGCAATTTGGCAGTTTTTCCTCGGACGCGGGGGCGGGCCACAAGGGGCTCTCTCGTTTACGAAGAGTAAAGCTAGAGTCTATGTAGAAGGGGAGGCAACCCGCATCACCTTTGCCGATGTGGCAGGAGTGGAAGAGGCCAAAACAGAGTTAGTGGAAATTGTCGATTTCCTGAAAAGTCCCGATCGCTTTACAAGTATAGGGGCACGGATTCCGAAAGGTGTTTTGCTCGTCGGGCCTCCGGGAACGGGTAAAACCTTGCTGGCTAAAGCTGTCGCTGGGGAAGCAGGTGTTCCATTCTTCAGCATCTCGGGTTCTGAGTTTGTAGAACTGTTTGTCGGTGCGGGTGCCGCGCGAGTACGTGACTTGTTTGAAGAGGCTAAAAAGAAAGCGCCTTGTATTGTTTTCATTGATGAGCTAGATGCAATTGGTAAGTCTCGTGCTTCGGGTGCGTTCATGGGTGGCAACGATGAGCGAGAACAGACACTAAACCAGTTGCTAACGGAGATGGATGGTTTTGCGGCTAGCAATACGACGGTGATCGTGCTTGCGGCTACCAACCGTCCTGAAAGCTTAGACCCGGCGCTGTTACGTCCGGGACGCTTCGATCGCCAAGTGTTGGTCGATCGTCCGGATTTATCGGGACGGGAAGCGATTTTAAATATCTATGCCCGGAAAGTGAAGCTGGGGAATGATGTAGACTTACATGCGATCGCAACTCGTACTCCTGGTTTTGCGGGTGCTGACTTAGCTAATCTGGTTAATGAAGCCGCTCTATTGGCCGCACGCGCCAGACGCGAAACCGTCTCGCAGGCAGACTTTGCTGAAGCGATCGAGCGAGTTGTGGCAGGACTGGAGAAGAAAAGTCGCGTCCTCAACGAGAAAGAGAAAAAGATTGTTGCTTATCACGAAGTGGGTCACGCGTTGGTTGGGGCGCTCATGCCGGGTAGCGGGAAGGTGGAGAAAATCTCGATTGTTCCGCGTGGCATGGCAGCACTAGGTTACACCTTGCAACTTCCCACCGAAGATCGCTTTTTGATGAGTGAAGAGGAACTCCGGGGTCAGATTGCCACCCTTCTAGGTGGGCGTTCCGCTGAAGAAATTGTCTTTGGTAGTATCACGACGGGTGCTGCCAATGACTTGCAACGAGCGACCGATTTGGCAGAACGGATGGTCACGACCTATGGCATGAGCAAGATTCTCGGACCTCTGGCTTACGAGAAGGGTCAGCAGAATAATTTCCTAGGGGATGGCATGATGAATCCTCGCCGGATGGTGAGCAATGACACGGCAAAAGCGATCGATGAGGAAGTTAAAGAGATTGTCGAAACGGCTCATCAGCAAGCGTTGGCGGTTCTAAATGAAAATCGCGACTTGCTCGAAGCGATCGCTCAGCAAATCCTAGACGTTGAGGTGATTGAGGGGGCAAAACTGCATAATCTCCTCAACCAAGTGCGTCCTCCTGCTCAAAAAGTACCTGCTGCTGTTTAAAGTCGGTGACGCTCCTACACCTACCCGTAAGGGAGGTGTAGGTTCTCTGATGCCTCGCAGGGTGTGGAGAACGTCATTGGAGTAACCTCAGTGATAGAGCCAACTAGCACGATGCCACCCTTGCGGCGTTTTATCCTGGGGAACACGTCCAGCCCCAGTTTCTCAAGAACGCTCCTACCTAGAATTTTGATGACTGAACCGACGCTTTAGCATTAAAACTACTTCTCTTCGACGTACATTTCTGGTTCAACCGCATAGTTATCGAGGCGTCCCGATTCATCAATCACGTAACCATCTGTGGTCGTCATACCACTCCCCTCCTCTTGTGTCTCTAAAGCTTCGACTTCTCTAATATTTTCTTCTGGGTCAGTATTCGCGGGAATTACCGCATCGGGCGGATTGACTGCTGTTGTCTGAGACATTTGAACCCCTACTTGATTCCCTGGAGCGCCTTTTCCGGGTTCAGCGTCTGAGGGATGAGTTTGCGGTACTACTTTCTTCGGTGCGTTACTCATAAATTTTTCTCCCATTCATTTATAGTTTGATAACA
>DATNPC010000843.1:0-40254 GCA_036703375.1 Allocoleopsis sp. | reverse complement strand
TGGTGGTCATCAATGTGATGAGGGAAAAGTTCGGTATTGTAGTTCAGCATTACTGTGTTTTTACCGACACGAATTCGAGGTGGCAGTTGAATCTCTTTTTGGCAGCTCCAGCAGGGCTTCAGCTTACCACCTAAAACTTTTAATGCATCAGTATCATAGAAGTTTTCACTACTACAGTGAGGGCAATAGATGATTGAGTCACGTAAGTGAATCATTCCATTTCGCCACTCAGTCTCCTGTATTCGCCCACCGCTGGGATTGCGAATGCCATCGGTGAATGCTTTGATAAACAAATCTCGAAGAAATTGTGGATAGATAGACCAGAAAATGAGTGCATTATCCTGATAGCCCTGAACAGGTTCATTTGATTTATCGTTTGGGTCAAAAATGAATACAGGCTCTGTTCCATAAAGTTTTGTCATAGCAGGGAGGTCAAAACATTTAATTTCTGCTTCCTTCTTACCCTCTAAAGGATGATGCATCATGAACATATAGAACAAAAGCACTGCTAGAGAAAATAAATCGGTTTGTGTACTGGGTGGAGCCTGCCCACAGACAATTTCTGGAGCCATAAAGCGTGGAGTCCCTTGTATCGCGCTTTTCTCCCCTTTGTCTACATCAACATTATCGTTATCACAAATGAGGATATGTCCGATGTCCGGTTCTAAGAAGACGTTACCGAAGGAGATATCTCGATAACACAATCCCTTCGCATGAAGTTGGAAGAAGCTATCTGCAAGTTCAAATCCTGCGGTTGCCAGGGAACGAAAAGAAGGTTCAATTCGTCGTTTCATTAAATCGACAAGCCCCTTAAAGCGGGATTCTCGTAGTGACATGATGTAACCAAATCCTACAATCTCTGGAGCAGAGGTTAGTTCCATTGGCCAAAGGAATCTGTCGCTCGGTGGACCAGATTTTATCGCTGTTTCTAACCGTTCTCCAATATAAGGATCATTTTCAAGATAATGGGGAAAATACCACTTCAGTGCTACTGATCTATCCCCCAAATTAGCCTTGTAAACCTCTCCTTGACCGCCACCCCCTAAAAACTGCTCTACTTTACAGGGAATTCTAGAGGCTTGTGTATAGACTATCTGTCCGGTTTTGAGAATTTCACTGTTCATGCTCTTTCTTTTTCCTTATTACTTCTTAACAACTAAACAACCTGCCATTATGTCATGGAGAGCCTGTTTCTTTTCAGTAAAAGCTACTATGAGATAACCAATCAGTAGTATTAAAGAAATAATCTTGCCAAAATGTCTGGCTGTAGCTTTACCAAAGGAAACTCGCTCACCATTCAAATCGGTAACAATAATTCCGATTGCTTGCTTGCCAAGCGTTGCTTGCTTGGATGAACTCTCTTGCAGGGCGAAATAGAGCCAACCGACAATGATTCCCAAAAGAAAGGCTAGTGACTCTAACCCTTCTTTAGATTCAGTCGCTGAAGTATAGATAATTCCGAATATAAATCCAACAATTGCGCCTAGAATGTACAAAATAATCGAGTCGATAATGACTGCTAAAAACCGTTTCCAAAAACCTGCATACTCAACTGCCCTCAATCTAGTTTGAGCAACGTTTGCCTGAAGTTGTCCGCCTGCTTCATAACGTGCGAATGATTGTGGCTGGAAAATATTTTCTTGACGATAATGATCTGCAACTGGTGGTGGTTGATAGGTTCCTGCTGGTCTGTCTGTTCTGTCCTGGGATGAAGGTTGAGATATTTGTCCTGAAGTTTGTTGGTTTGTGCTGGTAATTACACCCAGGGCTAAAGCCCAGGATTCTACAGACCAGTGGGCAGCTTCTTCAGATAACCCAAGATTGTCTTGTAGCCGCTTAGTCAGACGCGTTAGCAAAATATCCCAGGGTGTAGTATTTTGAGATGACAATAGCTCAGGAGGCACTCTTTCCCTAAGAGCACCAACCAGAATAGAAATTTCTTTTCTGTACTGACCACACAAGTCTCGCAGGAGTCCTTCAAAACGAGGCGGGTCATCACAAATAGAGCGACCGTATTGAATAATGATCTCGCGAAGCTTCTGGCGAGGTAAATCATGTAGATTGTGCATCACAGTGACTTGAATTACAACACATTTACTGCAATAGAATATGATGATTCATCTGAACCATAGACTTCGATCGCATAGTCACCATCCTTAGGAAGTTGTCCCTGCCACTGAGATGTATTACTTGGGACAGTGCCGATCGTTTGATCGCCAGGTGCAACAATTTTTACCTCAACCCTGCCGGATTGGAGCCATACCGTCATAGACTGTCCTTCTCCACATTTGAGCAAGTAACGCTGTAATTGCTTGGCAACTAGAGATCCCTGTAGTATTGTTCCTGTACTACCCTCTGCAAAATGGACACGGTGGATTTGGACTTGCGGTTGAGTAGAAGCACCGTTAGATGTTGACGGTCGATCGACCAGAGGTGGAGTCGGCGATCGCGTGAGGAGAAGACCAACGAGCACGGATGCGCCAATCAAGCTACCAATAATGGCAGGTTTCTGCCAACCTTCCTGGCGCATCGATGGAGCTTGGGGCTGGCTTGATTGGTAGGTGGTTTGCTGGTGTAGAGGGTATGTAGGAGATACAACAGTGGGAGGAATGGAGGATACAGGGGTTGCCTGTTTAGGAGAAGGTGTTTCCTCTACTTGTTGTGTAGGAATTCTGCTTTGTTCTTTGGATGAGGAGTCAATCGTAGTGGTTTCTGAAGGAGTGATTACTCCCAGGGCAACAGCCCAGGATTCAACTGCCCATCTGGCAGCATCTTCACTCAGAAACATGTTGTCGTGTAACCGCTTGATTAAACGTTCTAGCAGGACTACTTTTGGCACACTGTTTTGAGAAGATAACAAACTGGAAGCTATTCCCTCCTTGAGGGCACCAATGAGTAGTGTGATTTCTCCACGGTATTGCCCACAGGAATCACGTAGTAGCGCCTCGCATCGTTGGAGATCATCACACAGAGAGCGTCCATACTGAGTGATGAGTTCGCAGAGCTTTTGTCGAGGTAAATTGTTCATGATATTTGAAATTTTCAAGTATAGATAGTAAATTGAAATTGCTTGCTTCCAAGAGAAATTCGATCAAATTTGGATTTAAACTTATCTCCGGTGTCTTACCTATCAAGTTTTCAAAAATTCTGAATCCCATTCTTCAGAAACCCACTTAATTCGATTAATCAAGACATCTGGATTGTTAGCTGGTAGCGGCTTCAACTCCGGGTTGCCAAGAAATTTCTCCTCGATACTGACCGCAATAGTCACGCAGTAGAGCTTCACATCGCCTGGGATCGTCACACAGGACTTGTCCATACTGGGTAATCAGTTCACAGAGAGTTTTTCGAGGTAAATCGTTCATATTTGAATCTCTCCTTCTGTCGAACCGAAGTTGATTCTGGTTCCGGCAGCCAGTTTGATGCTGCGTCCCGATTCAATTTGTTTGCGCTCTCCACCAGGCAGTGTCGCTACCCAGGCTCGATGGGAAGTATTTTTCAATCCCAAAATCGATGGGTCTTTAGGATTATGACTGACCTCTGCAACTACGTCATCTGCACCCTGAGGTTCCAAGCCCGGAATCTCCCGTGCTTTAAGACAAGTGCCGTCCGTCAGTGGGATTACCTGTCTTTTGATACGTAAGGAAAGCTGGCTTGGAGCCTGAGAAGAGATACCTCCTGGGGAGTTTCGAGGGTAAACATTTGTGGAGGATCTCAAGGATTGTTGAGCACTACCAGCAGCACAAACTACGATCGCTACATTCCCAACCATTTGGCGATCACCGGGATGAATGCAGTGGGTAGTATTAGCCGAAATATCCTCACATAGGATTTGCCCCTGGTTGAGTTGGAAGCGGAGTGCTACGGGTGGCGCATTAGGGACGTAAACAGTACAAGCATTGGGGTTCCCTCCAACGCTGACTGGTTCAGCGCCAAGACTGATAGTGCGAATTTCCCTCGAACTATAGCGAACTTCCAACCACACTTCCCGAAAAGCTACTTCGATGAGCACAATCATTAAGCCAATACAAAATCCAATTGCCGCACAGCCAACCAATCGACCTACTGGATTTGATAAACCACTCACAACAACTAGAACAACAAACAGTCCACCACCTAGTAGACCACCTGCCAGCCCTCCACCTGCACCACGTAGCTTTCCTAAATTTGGGAGGCGAAAACTCAAACCGAACCCTAATAAAGCTCCAGCAATTCCCCAGCAGATGACTCGTAAAAACTCGGTAGGTCCGAGGCTACGATAGGTGTACTGTGAGATCGCCCCTGAGATCGCTCCTGAGACGAAACCAAACAAAACGCCATTTTTCTGAGCCTGCCCAATTTGCAATCCTCGTTTGAGGTACTGAGAAGATGCAATCAGAAGAGTTACAGCAATACAGGCACCGATAACTCCAAACCATAGGCCCACTTTAACGACTGACAGTTCAAAAGAACCACTCTGCTTCATCAGCGCAGCGATAGGTTCACTAACCAAACTACCGATCGCTCCACCAACTGCGCCCCAAACAGCAAACTGTATCGCCTTACCTGAACCCGCAATTATATTCCTGCTTAGTGTCATAGCCAGACCTCCTATTGGTCAAGGACAACAAGGGTATAAACGAACACATCAGGCAGAGTTAGGTGGACGCAACTGAGTTGCAAAATTTTGCACGGGATACCCCCTTGTAGTGAGTGGATTCCAGAACAATCTGACAAGTCGGATCTCTGCTAATGACAGTTGATTGACTGTTTGAAAGGGGATGATGAGTTTGTCTAGAACCAGCAGTACTGAGTGATGTTTTTATTAAAAAAGCTTTGTAATGAGTTGGTTTTGTCATAGGATTTGCCTCATCGGTCTCGTCCCGCACTGAGACTTTCGATTTGACCTGTGATGGTGCTAGTTGCTCCACACCAGGGACAGGTCACAGTACGGTGTTCTCCATCCCAGCAGGCTACTTTGCCACAGCCGCATTTGAAAATGCCAGAAGCTTTGCAGAAAGGGCAACCGGGATAGGCAGAATCAAAACCAAACGTACCAGCAACCTTGCTTCGGTCATACCCTTCCCGTTTGGCAGCAGACTCCTTAATTGCAAAAGCCCAATCAGCAACCCACTGACCAGAGAGCTTTTCTTCAAAGCGAATACCAAAGCTCTGTTTGGCAAAGCTACATTTTGTCAAAACAATAACAATTTTGGGAGAAGTCATCGGTGTCCTCCCGATTGCTTTGAACCCTCGTTTTGGGAGGCTCCCTTTGAAATTTTGCCTCCAGGCGGATTATCCTGCCCTTGCCCTCCTTTTCCTATTGCCTTAACGCGGTTCTCCAGGTGATTTAGAGCAGTCTGTTGAGCCTCATGTTTTGTTTCAAGAGCAGAGAGGCGAGACCCAAACCAGAAGAAGTTAAAAAAAGTGGTTGTAATTGCCAGGAGAAAAGCAACCATTGAAACAATTAATGAGAAGCGAGTTTGCTTCATCAGGGAGTTTTGTCTGCTGCTAAGCTGGGCTACTTTGTGATCGATCTCTGAGGTGTTTGCTTGTAATCTACTCATAGCTTCTATGTCTTCATCTTTGTCATGATGCTCAATGCGTCTGATAATGCCTAAAGTGATATCGTCTCCACTCCCTCCCGTTGATGTCTCTTCAAGAAATGCATGTAGCTGTTGTGCGACGCGAGGAAGTCCAATAGATTGAATCATCTGTAAATAATCCAGACCAATTTTTAGGAATTCCTCCTCAGATGGATAGGAATTGGCATAGCCATCCGTCATAACCAGAATCAACGCAGGCATCGTGTCGGGCTGTCCATCTGGATAGGGTTCCAGGATTACCTGGATCTCGTTCCAGGCATTTGGCAGGCATAGTGAAGTTGTTTCATTGGCAATTAGCCTCGGATCTCGGCGTAGCGGTCGAGTTGTCTTTCCCTGGGAATTTACACATAGAATATCGCCATCACCAAGCTGAAGATAGAGAATGAAGGATTGTGTTACCAGCACAGCTAAAAGCGTCGCCCCATAGGCAATTTCGGGATTCTTTTCAATCGCTAGCTTCGCACTTTCACCTTCCTTCTGGAGCAGGCGATCCCATACTGCGTCAGTGTTAGAGACTGGATTTCTCTGCCAATCCTCCTTTACTGCATTTGTCCATTCATGCACAAGCCTTTGAGGCAGTAAGTGCTGGGCAATGTCTTTCACTGCTTTGATATCCGAAAAATTAACCCTGGATTGCCCCTCTACAAAAAACTCCCAAATCACTCTGGTTGCTATTTCCACTGCCTTTTGAGCACCAATGTCACTGCGAAAATTTCTGGGACTACCATGTCCATCAGATACTGCCAGAACCAAGGGCGAACCAACTCCCATGTTTGGACAATCTGGGTGCTGGTGATTAGCCTGCCAGTGAACGGCATCCTGATTGGGCAGTCCAGTCCGTTTGTGAGAAGAACCTGTAACTGATTGACCAATACATCGCCACTGTGATGAATCTACGCTGTTTATCATCTGCCCCTCCTCACCAAACATCGTTGCTACTATTGAGTTCCGGTGGAGAAACCAGTGGGATTGGCACATTTATCGGTACTTCAGGTCTACCTGGCTGGCTAGCTGGTGCTGAGGCAGACTTCAAAACCACAGTAGAAACCCACTTAATTCGATTAATTAAGGCATCTGGGTTGTTAGCAGGCAGTGGTTTCAACTCTGGGTTGCCAATAAATTTTTGCAATACTTCATAATCCGCATCCTGTCCCACAGCAATCGCCACTCGAACAGCCTTTTTCCCCCAAGGTTGCTCCATCAGTTTTTTCAATCCACTGCTAAAATCATCTGTGGGTTGACCGTCGGAAATCAGTACTAGCACAGGAGGCAAGGCGCGATCGGTCATTGGCGGGATCTTAAGCTGTTCTGCTACAAGAGAAAGCGCCTTGCCCAAATCGGTTACACCATCCGCAGATAAATCTGTCCACTCAAACTTCTCCACAGGAGTGGATTGAGAAATATGCCACTGTGCCCCATCCGAAAACTTAACCGCCCGGACTAATACCTGGGCATTGGGGTTATCGGCAGCAGACTCTCGCATAAGAGGAATCACCTGCCGAATCGCGTTATTAAGAGATTGGATTTTACCGTCTACTGACATAGAACCAGAACAGTCGCAAATCCAAATAAAATGCAGTGGGCGAGTTGATAATTCTCCACCGGGTCGTCTGCTTCCCATGTTTAACACCTCAATCTTCAAAGTTAATCAGTAATTTTCTAAGCGAATTGCTTATGATGACTTCCGAAAGAACAAGAATCAAAAAACACTGGCTATTAACATTAAGAGCGCTATCATTACCAGAGGTGATGAAGCCGCTGCCTTAACTATTTCGGGAGCTTTTTCAAATAATTTGCCCATGACTTTCTAAAAAGTAAGCTCAATTGATGCAATTCAGCTCAATTGTCCACCCTATAAGCAATTCAGTTTCTCTCCGTATCTACTTACACGGCAAGTTTGTTCGACCAGTCAGTAGATCTACTTTGAAATGAATCAGGAGCAGCTATAACCTATAGCAGCCAAGCAACCAACAACAACAGCACTCACAAAATACTCTTTATAGAAAGGTGGATTAATGGTGTCGTTTTCTTGACAAAAAAGTTTCTCCCAAGTCGCAGCAATTTTAGGATAGAGAAGCAAGATAACACCTGCTCCCAACCACACTGGTGCGGCTGCCTGCAATCCTAAAGCTGTATAGTGCACTGACCTTTGCAAAACCTCACCAATACCATACATCCCCAACAAAGCAGAATCTGCACGAATGAGCAGGAAGAGAAGTTGAGCAATATAAGCTAAGGGGAACAGAAGGAATAAAAAAAGCAATTGTTTAGGCATCATAGAACGACAAGCCATCCACCGACGAAGCTTATTTGGAGGATGGGATAGTCGAGATAAAAGCCAATTCCAGCGTGATGTAGGCGGCGAAAGTTTATCTAATCCTCGTAGTAAATTATCTGGGGATTGCTGAACGGCTATCACAAACTGGTCTGCATTAAACTCGGCACACCAAGTAGCCATTAAAGGTGCTGCTATGACAACAGGTGTAAGAAAGATTAAGGAAACTACCATTGAAATTACTCCAGGCAGTTCGACTAAGAACAACTGTTTAATCTGGAACCACAGCCAAGCGAGAAACCAATTGCCACTCTCTGGCATTTCTATGTTGAGTCCCCTAAGTTGGCTGTTCATTTGACTAAATTGTTGATGCAGCTCCCAATTTTCATGTAAAGAGATAATAAGGCTCCATCCGTACACTAAAACCAGGGGAAACACAAAAAACAAGATTAGAAGACGAAACCAAGAACTTAAGAGCGTCTCAAAGAAGCTACCTGCTCCAATTATTAATACATCACCATGACGACAATGCCCCAACTCATGAAGTAATATTGTCTTTGCTGCTTCTCGATCTGAGCGCCAAAGCTTAACTAAACCTCCAAATATTCCAATTGCGGCTGTTCGATATCCAGTGGGATAGACAAAGGCAAACGTATCGGTACGAAGCAGGTTAGTTTTAACTTCAACTCCAGGCGCGTAACTCTCTACAATCGCTAAGATTTCCTTAAGTGAAGGTGTAATTTTTTGTGGCTGATTGAGTTGGTAATACCTTTCAACACGCATCTTTCTAAGGTAAGGAAAGAGTATGCTGAGAAACCCTATAAACAGCATTATAAAGGGAAGCATTTCATTAATACTGGGTAACACCATCAGTAGAGCGATTGAATTACTACCTAGAGGCTCTGGTAATGGCTTAGGAGACAAAACAGGCTTGATGTTCCCTTCCCACAGAAACAGAATTAAGCCAGGAAGTTTTACGAGGTATATTACTAACCAAAACCACAACCATGGCGGTAGTATACCTGCTTGATGTAACTTATTAGAATGTGGTTTGACATAATCTATAGCCATTATGTACCTCACCCAAGTGCTCGAATGAATACAGTAGATTCATCAGGGTTATCAAGTAAGGCTCGAAGAACTCGATATGTGATTAGATCGCACTCATCTTGAGGTAAGCCTGATAATTCAAGTTCGGTTGAAATCGTATTAATTACAGTTTTGAGTGGTTGATACGGATTGTCTTGCAACGACTTTATTTTCTTGTCGCGAGCAATTTTTTCTCGAATGTCTAGAACATCATTGATGAGTGATGCAATATCAGCTACATCACTTGTAAGCAGCTTGTAAATGAATGGGCCACTTTTAACTAAACCATTTAGAATCCAAGGAAAAATCGCAATAATTTCACCTGTCCCAAAACCTCCAGTAAGGCTTCCTTCTTGCCGTTTAAAAAGTTCTGCTCTCTCCTTTCCACCTTGGATAAAAGCTTGAGCCATTATTGGGGCGAGATCGACTTCGTCTGGAACAGCGTATTCTGCTATTTTTAAAGCCATTTCATCAATAAATTCAGAATTTTTCATGGCACTTACTCCTAGAGCAAAAACGTCTCGCGCAACCTGGGCGGTAAATTATCAATGGCATGTTGAATGGGTTTGCCTGAGTCGGTAGTATAAGTAGTTCGCAGAATCGGATGGCATTCAAAATTTTTTTGAGCGATCCGGTAGAAAGCTGGACTGTTTAATTCCGAGGTGATTCGCACCGTAAGAAATATATTGTAGGCGACGCTTTCTGGAGCCATTTGGTAAAGAAACCACAAGGCTTGCTGACCGTAAGACAGAGGAGAACAAGTTAAGCCCAAGCCATCAGAAAGCTGCATAATAACTCCCTGCAAACCCGATAGACGCCCTGGTCAAAAAGGCTCAATCCTACTGGCAAGAACTGAGCGTTTTAAGGTTGAGTTTTTAACCAGGCATTTTCTTTGACTCGGAGATGCCTTACTTTAGGAAAAACATCTCCTAAGATAGACGAGTATTTCTTCTTAATCCTAATAATATTCCAAACTTGGGCAAGGGCTAATAAACTCCCCGATTTGTTTGCAAAATTTATGAGAAATTTACGCAACCTAATGAAATTCTCAGCTAATAGTTTTTTACATTATTGAATTAATACTAAAAGATGGTAGCCTGTATGGGTTTCCAATTTGATGCTCGTTCTAGATTAAACAAGGTTTCAGTTTTTAAAGATTGACAAATAACTCAACATCCTGAGGCGATAAAGCTGAACTACTACTAGCAATCTTCTCTCATCAGGTGGTTTGGCATTAGATAAACATCACTTGCCAGATTAACTCCCAAACTTTATTGCTGGGGAGAATAGCAAGGCGATCGCACTCTTCCATTTTCAGTCAGAGGTAGCCGATGCAAGGGGTTGGCGTTGCGATCTCAGGCATCCTTAACCTCGGAACGCTTGCGAAACTTGGCATCGGCTGCTTCAGATAACAGAACAGTCTTGGAGTTGATGGTGAAATCGAATTGTAAATTACGGGCATCGCCCTTTCCTTGGATAGGCAAGTTCAGATAGCCCAGCTAATCGAGTTACCTCTTCAAAGGACTGGAAAAAGTTGTATAGTAATCCCAACCTTACCGCCGTTCTAACACTACGGCACCAATGTAGGGCAGGTTGATAATGTGACCTGAGTAAATTTGGGCGCTGTAACTGCCATTGGTTGATTCAGGCTCACTATCGACCTGATAGGCTGGCCAGGAAGAATTGAAGATTTCCTTGTAGGGAGTCGAAGGCGGTAACCCCAGCCAGCCTACATTTTGTCGGGTATCAGGAGTGCCAAAGGTACAGATAACAAAGAACCGTCCCCAGCATCGGGTGAAGGCAATCGTTTTGTTTCCTATCCCAACCGCTTGATCATCATCTCCTTGGAGGTGGTTATTGGGGTTATTACGCAGCCCCATAAGGTCACGGAACCAGGCGTAAATGCGGTTCATTTCGTTCCCCAAGTCTTCATAGTCATTGAGACGCAGGTAGGTTTCCATCCCAAAGTAAAAGGGGTTGTCCTCACCAGCTTCTTCACCCATAAACAGCATTGGAATCCCCTTAGGCAGGATGGTGGCAGTGCCGATCGCTTTAGCCATGCGACGACCATAGCCATAGGATTCTCGCCGGACAATTCGTTGCTTCCAATCCTCCTGTCCACTGACACTATCATGGCTTTCGGCGTAGCGAACCGCTTCATGATAGGGACGCAGATGGATATGCGGCCAGTTCATTTGATCGCGAATGTCAGAAGCTTTATCTTCTTTGTTCTTGGCTATGTCTGCGAGGGGATAGTGGTGGGCAAAGTGCCATTGACCATCCAACACGCCAGAGCGATCGGTCATGGGCCAATTATTGGGATCATTTTCGCCTACCAAATAAGGCCAGGGTTGACCTGTTGCACTTGCTGCCTGACGAACTGCCGTTCGTAAATAGCCCAGGAACTCCCATCCACCGCCGCTGCCAGTTTGCCAGTGTCCATTTTTGGACTTGATGACTCCATTCCATGGATGCTGCCCATCGACAATGGCTTTGGTACAGTCGAAGCGGAATCCATCAAGTTGGTAGACGAGCCATTGGTAAACAAAGGCTTGACGGAAGAATTCTTTGACAACAGGATGGTCGTAGTTGACCATATCACCCCATTCAGTTTCACCATCTGCGTAAAGATCGCGTGCTACGGCTTGCAGCGGAGAGTCAGAAAAGTGATTGTAGACGACATCCAGGAGAACGGCTTTACCAGCATCGTGACTGGAGCGGACAAACCGGGCAAATTCTTCTGGTCCTCCATAGGAGGATTCGATCGCAAAGAAGAGACTGGGGTTATAGCCCCACGAGTTATCTTTGGGAAACTCATGCAAGGGCAATAGCTCCAGAGCAGTAGCACGAAGGCTGTTTAAGTAACCACTGGGTTTGAGTTCATAGATGAGCTGATCGAAAACGGATAACGTGCCAGGATTGCGGTTGGTGAATCGTTTGGCATGCATTTCGTAAATCAGTAGAGCTTCCCACCCCATCGTCCGCCACTGGGAACCCTGAAAATGGTTGTGGATGCTATCTCGATCGACCACACGCGACCAGGAACCCAGGCGTCCTTCATTCGGTTTGGTGTTCAGGCTTTCCCCTTCGCTGATCCAGCAGGATGCCGGATCGAGGACTTCCTGGAGATTGTTGAGCTGAAACCGATAAAGGATGCCGTGAACTGCCTCATCTGCCGGAATTGCACACCACCAATAGCGCAGATCGGCTGTCAGATGCATCGGGTACTCGCGCACCAGTCGAGTACCTGTATCAGGGCTGGCGGGATCGAGAATCAATAATTTGGCATTGGCTGCATGGGGAGCGCAGAGAGTGAACCAGGCTTGATCCTGGTGTTTGACGCAACCATGCGGCATTTCCCAGACATCAAAAACGCCTGCATCGACGATCGCCTGATTGAATGCCGCTGCCATGAGCTGTTGCCGTTGTCCTGGCATAGGGTCTTGAAAAGTCGGTGGCTGCAAGGCGATACCGCTGATTCCATCAATGGTGTGGTAAAGGGTCAGATCACCAGGAGGTGGCGTAAATTCACGTCGATGAGTCGAGAGCGGCATTCCCAGCCATAGTTCTGATTGTCTATTGACTGGAAGCAGTTCAATCCATTGGAGCAGATCCGGGAAAACCTGCGCTTCAGCTTGCCAGGTACCATCGGGCTGTTGTTGGGCGATTAGCTCCTCATGGGCAGGAGCCTGACTTACGCCAACCTGTAGCGGAATCTGGGAGCCAAAGCGACTCTGGGGATTGGGGTGAATGATCAGTTTAACCTGAACCGTTCTGTTGGGAAATGCGGTGAGCCAGGGACTATTGCCATAGAGGGTTTGGGTGGTACCTGGGACATCTTCTAAGCGTAGGCGGAAGGGGCGAGAGGGGTCGCCTGCGCTTCCTGGCAGGTTGAAATCGATGGTGTAGGTGGCTCCCTGATAAACTTGGAAGGAATAACGAGCGGTACGGAACAGGGGATCGTCAGGTTCGATGGCTGGTGGCTCAGTAGGGGGGAAGGAGGCTCGATAGTCATCTGAACTATCTTGCAGGTTTAATCGAGGAATGGCTACTAGGGTGACGGGATAGCGCAGTTCAATGGTTTCACTGACCTGTTCAATGGGCTGAGGACGCAGGTCTAATTGTCCGGCTTTCAACCACACATCTGCACCGTCACTGGGCTGCCACACGCGATTAACACTGTCAGCTTCAAAGGCGTTACTGGC
Organism: Allocoleopsis sp.; assembly: GCA_036703375.1. GTDB lineage: Bacteria > Cyanobacteriota > Cyanobacteriia > Cyanobacteriales > Coleofasciculaceae > DATNPC01. The sequence goes on along the minus strand of DATNPC010000843.1, from coordinate 27,100 downwards.
GGATTTCAGCTTGAAGTGAAATCCCTGGTGCATCCATTCCTCGACAGGAACGATGAAGGTCGAGATTTTGCTGGCTGCGTCACGGTGATGTTCAGGAATGCTGATCGTCTGATCGGTATGGGGTCGCCAAAGGTAGATAGAGCCGCCGACATACTTGGATTGGGTAATGACGTGGAATGTAATTTGAGGGAAATTGATCGCTGCTGAGGGAGGTTGGGTGAGGCAGCGGGCGGTATAGTCGAAGGTCCATACTTCCTGACTATGGGTGGTTGGCAGTTGGCGGGTGAAGTCGCCGCCTTCCCATTGATTGCCGAGGAACCGATATTTGAAGCTAAATTCCCGTAAATCGGGGAGGTTTACGCCCTTGACTTGGAAGAGAAAACTGCCGTCAGGATTCTTTTCACCCAGGAAATCCCAGACTTTACCGTCTTTTTCCCAGGCGTGAATGAAGACGTTGTCTCTGGCAAGGGCAGGTTGATAGTGAATGAGTAAATCCATAAATTTGCCTCCTGCTATGAAATTGAGCAGAATTTGCTAGAGTTACGGTGAGCAAGGCTTTGTTCTTGCCCACACGTCTATCTACTTTGTTGATAGGCTTTATGAGTCCTACGAAATACAATTCGATGCCAGCAGACATCCCGCCCAGTGAGTCAGAAATCAATAGCGCTACATCCACTCGACAAGCTCTTCCGCCCGTCCTAGTCTATAAATAGGCTGGCAATCGAATACTCCCGCTCTCGTAGGCGCTCCCCTACGCCGAAACCGGCTCAATCATCACAAGTCAACTTGGTAGACTACCAGGCTTTTGTAATACGCTTAACAATAGCCACAAGAAGCTGACTATAAACCCAACAAAACTTGGTTTATAGACTTCTGACCCCCGCGATAACTGTCAATCCCAAATGTGACAAACATTGGAATGTGGGATATGAGAGGCTTGATTTCATCCTCAATAGAAATATCGGTCAGATAATACCCTGAATCTGCATAGGCTTGACCCAGTAATCGTTGTTTTCTTAATTTGCTGATATCGAACTCGTATTATGTAAATGCCAACAAAAAATAGTTGGTCTGTCCAATTATTAATGGGTAATTTTAATCAACGACCACTCTATGTCACCCTTAAGCAAGATGTCAACCAAAATCTTTTTATCTTAACTAAACTTTTCAGAAATTCTTTGTTGAAGAGAAACTCAATTGAACTCTCTAGGGTGAGAACCCTGTCACAACGTAGACGGTATCAGCCTTCTACTTAGTTGCAGATACAAGGAAGTTTAAGGCAGTCGAGCTAGCTTAAGAACCCGCGAAACAATGGAGAGCGAACTGACCGAGTTGATCGAGACGCTTTGCTTCCAGGAAAGCTTAGCCTGAACGGCAACTACACGTATAATTGACCTTATCCGCACACTTCTCTCCTACCCTTAACGAAAAGCCGTCGATGCGCGTTAGCCAGATGGCTGATTATCGCCCGAAAAACTTCACGTATAATTATGCTGTCCATCGCCAAGCGTTTTTCCAAGGGCTGGATCAAGGTACAAGCCTTTATCGGCATCTCATCACAAGGAATTGCTCTAAGTGTCTAACAAACACGCGCTCGCAAGAGTTTCAAGAGCGCATGGAGTCCACCGATAAAGGCTAAACCTGCCATGACAAAAGGCAGCCAGACTAACAAATCATTCCAGGGATCGAGGATGTAGGCTGAAGTCTGGGGAAATTGCGGATTGTAGCGCACAATGACTTCCGTACCTGTTGACCGCGCAAAAGATTCATAGGGAATGCGGTTAAATTGAATCTTTTTGCCATTGTCCATAAATTCAATTACAGGAGCATACTCGTAATCCGTCAACGTATTCTGTTTGCGGTGCTGGACGGAACCCACAATCGTACCTTTGACCTCTTTGAAGTGCGAGCGCTCGTATTGTTCTTGTTTGTGAACATACCAGCCAGCGCCAGCTAAAATCAGCCCATATAGATTGAGCCATACGGCATTGGCAATCTCCTGTTCTCGATCGATGGCTGGTTGAGAGGGGTTAGAAGGCATGGTGATAGGGAGGATAGGTAAGATTCGCCGCTACTGTTAAAGAGAATGAATGCGATCGCGAATCTCATACTTGATGATGAATGTAGCGGTAATAAGTCGCTGGTGAGATTTTAAGCGTCTCACAAATATCTTCTACGCTACGGCTTTTGTCGGCAGCTAGGGACTTACCAATACTAATTTGTTTGTCAGTTAGTACTCTCTTGCGACCCCCTTTCTTGCCCCTGGCTCTGGCAGCTTCTAGTCCAGCGTTGGTGCGTTCTCGGATTAAATCGCGCTCAAATTCTGCGATGGCACCAAACACATGAAAAATCAATCTGCCGCCGCTAGTGGTGGTATCCAGGCTTTCTTGAAGGCTTTTGAAGCCAATGCCTCTATTACTCAATTCCCTTACCACTTCAATGAGATGCCCCAACGAGCGACCCAGGCGATCGAGTTTCCAGACTACAATGATGTCACCCTCTCTCGCGTAGTCGAGGGCTTTATCCAGTCCAGGTCTTGCTGTTTTCGAGCCACTAGCAATCTCGGTAAAAATTTTCTTTTTATCACAACCTGCCTGGGCTAACGCATCAATTTGTAGATCTAGTGACTGTGAAGGGGTGCTAACCCTTGCATAACCAATCAGCATTGTAATTTTGTGGCTACAAAGTTTTTCTCAGTTTCTATCAAAACTCATCTTATCAGGAACTATGAGAATTTGAATCTGAGAAGGAGTTGTGAGAACGAGGTCGGGATATCGTGGCGCAATCGTAACGGATGGGTCAGGGTTTCTCAGAAACGACCGAAATTGAGAGATAAATTTCTGATTCGTATAGTTGTTAACTCACCTTAGTGAATTTTCGCCAATTCAAATTTCCAGTTTTTCGGAAATAGACAAAGGCGACAAGGCGATTTAAGCTGCTGTTATGGGTTGAGGATATAGAGCTTGCTAATCACAGTTGCTGGGTTCAAAGGAGGCGTGGGCAAAACCACATCCGCCGTCCATCTAGCGTGTTATTTTGCAAAGAAGGGTGACACGCTGCTAGTTGACGGCGACCCCAACCGTAGTGCGACAGGGTGGAATAAGCGAGGACAGATGCCGTTCAAAGTTGTGGATTTGATGCAGGCTGCTCTCTATAGTCCCAAATACGAACACATCATTATTGATACGGCTGCCCGACCCAATCGGGACGAGCTGGAAGCCTTAGCTGACGGGTGTAATCTTTTGGTACTACCGACTACACCGGATGCCTTGGCGATTGATGCTTTGCTACAAACTGTGGACTTACTCCAGGCATTGGGGAGCGATCGCTATCGCATCTTGCTAACGATGATTCACCCCAAACCCGTGAAGATGGCAGCGCAGGCTAGAGCTGCTTTGTCGGAGCTGCCATTGTTTAAGAAGGACATCAGGCGTCTGATCTGCTACGAGAAGGCATCTTTAGAAGGCGTACCCGTGTATGAAGTCAAAGACCGGATGGCAAAACTCGCTTGGCAAGACTATCTAGCAGTCGGTAAGGAAATTTTGCCATGACCGACCCAACCGATCTGTTCAAGAAGCTGGTACGCGATCGCAAAGATACTCAACCCACTGCGCCAGAGTTTAATCCGCCTGACACACCTGAAACTAAGCGACGTGGCAGACCAGCTACGGGCAAGCGGAGCGACCCCAACTGGATTGGTCGGACTTACTATATACGCAAAGAAACTGACTTAGATGTAGAGGATGAACTGCTACAGCTAAAGCGGCAAAGCATTGAGCTAGATAAGTCAGAGCTAGTTGACGAATTACTCAATGCCTGGGTGAAATGGCGACAAGGTGAAGATTTAGATTTTCTACTGTCTGAAATTTCGCCAAGGCGAAAAGATGGTAAAAGGGAGAAATGTTAAGCTGTCTTTTCCCCCCTGGCTGCACTACCAACGCTATGATTCGTGCAATAAGGTGTGAATACTTTTGTACGAAGCAGGGAAGCATCGATATCTTGGAAAAGACTCAAAAGAAAATGTGGAACATCTGAGCTTTTCATGATGCGTCACCTACCTCCGACCCAAAAAAATGCTGCTGGTGTAATAGGCATTGATAGCCTGCTACTGGGGTTGCAAAGATTGGATCGATTAATCGAGCAAGCGCTGAAGGTAGCGCCTGCTACTTACGGCTCAGAAGCTGCTTCTGACCCTTACCAAGGTCTTTATATCAGTCGGGATGAGGTAGAACGTATGCTGTCCTGTCCTCCCTGTGCGCCTACGCTTTGGACTGATGAAGAGAACTTAAACGAGCCTTGGTCTAACCGAGTCAGTGAAGTTTCACAGATAGGTTGGCTTCAGCGGAGCTTCGAGCTGTCTCCCTTCGACTTGGATCTGATCTTAATTGCACTAGCGCCCGAACTCGATCTACGCTACGAACGGCTATACGCTTACTTCCAGAATGATGTTACTCGCAAGTATCCAAGTGTAGAGCTAGCACTTAACCTGCTGTCTCCTTCAGCAGCAGCCAAACTAGTACGACGCCAACACTTTGCTCCTAATGCTCCGCTAATTCGGCAAGAGCTACTCCATTTAATTCCCGATCCTAATCAAGTCCAGCCACCCCTTCTGGCTCACTATCTTAAGCTGGACGAGCAGATTGTTCGCCTACTTCTGGGGCAGGAGGGTATCGATCCGCGTTTGGCATCGTTTTGCCAGCTCAGCCAACCTGTTGTCTCGCTGAAGGAACTACCGTTAACGGCCCAACTCAAGCAATCTATGGGAGTCCTTGCAGTTCAGCGTCGCGAGGTACATCGCCCCTTGCCGTTGTATTTTCAGGGTTTGCCCGACACGAGCAAGCGCCGAGTGGTAGAGGCGATCGCTCGCCACCTAAGTATGTCGCTCCTTACTGTAGATCTAGTTCGAGTTTTGGAGACTCAAACCAACGTTGAATCAATATGGCAGCTCTTGTTTCGCGAAGCTTGGTTCCAGGACGCCGTTTTGTATCTAGACGGGTTCGACACACTACACCAGCAGAATTGTACCGTTCCATATCAGTCCTTAATGGATATGCTTGCTGTGGATGCAGGGATTACAATTCTTGCTGGCGTGCAACCTTGGATACCTGTTGCTAAGTATCAGATAGGCGTAATTCCTGTATCCTTTCCCATTCCCGACTTTGCTCAGCGTCAAGCTTATTGGCAAGCGTATTTAGCAGATGCCAATGTGACACTCGATCCAAAAGACTTGTCCGCTTTAGCCGATCGCTTCCGCCTGACTCCAGACCAAATCGCTAATGCTGTTGCTACTGCCAGCAACCATGCTTGCTGGCGTGCTGCTGCTCGATTTGAGGATGAACCAGTTGCCAAGTTTAGCGAACACCTCACACTCAATGACTTGTTCGCTGCGGCACGAACCCAAGCAGGACACGACCTAGCAACATTAGCACGCAAAATTGATCCTAAGTATACCTGGAGCGATATTGTCCTGGCGAGTGACCAAATGGCTCAACTTCGAGAACTCTGCGATCGGGCGAAGCATCGGCATATTGTCTATGGTGAATGGGGGTTTGAACGCAAGCTGTCATTGGGCAAAGGCTTGAACGTTCTATTCTGCGGGCCACCAGGTACAGGCAAGACGATGGCGGCGGAAGTAATTGCCAATGAGTTACAGCTTGACCTCTACAAGATCGATTTATCGCAAATTGTCAGCAAGTATATCGGCGAGACAGAGAAAAACCTCGATCGCATCTTCACGGCAGCTCAGACAGCAAACGCCATTCTCTTTTTTGATGAAGCTGATGCACTGTTTGGTAAGCGTTCTGAAGTCAAGGATGCTCACGACCGCTACGCCAATATCGAGGTTGGCTATCTACTCCAAAAAATGGAGGAGTACGAAGGCATAGCAATTCTGGCAACCAATCTGCGTCAAAATCTAGATGATGCCTTCATGCGGCGCATTCAGGTTATCATTGATTTTCCTTTCCCAGACGAGGAACATCGCCATCGCATCTGGGGCGTTATCTTTCCTCAAGAAGCTCCTTTGGGAGATGACGTAGACTTAGGTGTTTTGGCACGGGAAATCAAACTAGCGGGAGGCAATATCAAAAATATAGGACTTGCTGCTGCCTTCTATGCAGCAAACGAAGGAAGCGCTATCCGAATGCAGCACCTGATCGAAGCGGCGCGGCGAGAGCATCAAAAGCTAGGACGGACTTGGCACGAGTTTGAAAAGCTTTCTCATTCAGAGAATTAGCGCTCGCAATCAACCACATTTATTGATGGAACTTGACTAAGACTAAATGGTACTAATTCCCAAAATAATTGTATAAAAATTCAACATTTAGATTTTACATTATCATAGGTTAACGTCGCTGAATCTAAAGTAAATCTATATATTAAAAGGTTTACAAGACTAATAGTCTGCACTTTCCTAATATCCCTGTAAATCTTAAAATTTTTTTGCCTATTCGTCTTGGCTTATCCTTAAAATTGAGCTAAAACTGAACGCATTAGCTAAAACTTTAACGTTTAGCTAAATAAGTATCACAAGCAAGCAGCACGGTTACCTGCAACACGGCTTTTGCGCGATCGCCCCCGCCTCCTAGCAGGGGAAAGTTGCATAGCAACACCTGTAACTCTTGCAGAACTCAAAGACTACGGTTGTATTCCATCATGATCCGCGACTTGAGCCAAACCCTACGTGCAATATTGACACAGCCTGGTTTACCAGCGGAGTTGGCAGCAGCACAAATCGCGTTCGATCGCCCTACAGAGCAGTTCAATCCTTCGCAAACCACCGTGGATTTATTCCTATTTGATGTTCAGGAAAATAAAGAACTCCGTAGTAACGAGCCAACCATCGAACGCAGAAATGGACAGGCGACTGTTCGCCAACCGCCCTTACGGGTGATGTGTTCCTATCTCGTCACGGCGTGGCCAGTGGGGGGAACTGAACAAGCTCTCCAAGAACATCGCCTGCTGAGCCAGGTTTTGCAGGTCTTCTCCGGCTATCCGACGATTCCGGAGCCATTCTTGCAGGGCAATCTCCGGGGACAGGAACCCCCACTGCCGATGCACGTATCTGTAGCTGATGGACTCAAAGGGACAGCAGAGTTCTGGACGGCTTTGCACAGTCCGCTACGTGCCTCGCTCATGGTGACCGTCACCATCAGTCTCACGCCAGTCCCAGCGCCACTGCCAGAGACTTACGATCTGGTCACAGAGCCTTTAGTTCAACAGATTGAATTGGATCGATTTCAGATCGATGGTCAGGTGAAAAACATCAACCATGAGCCTGTCGCTGGTGCAACCGTTCAGCTTATTGAACGAGGGCAAACCCTTACAACTCAGCAAGACGGTTACTACAGTTTCCGATTGATTCCATCCGGTACCTACACGCTGCGGGTACAACGTCCTGGAGCTGCTGCTCAGGATTTTCCAATTACAGTCCCATCGCTTTCTGGAGGCAAGTACAACCTGCGCCTGACCTGATCTCCCACTCATTCTCCATCCAGTACAAGGAGTAACAGCCCATGCCACAGTACCTATCACCTGGTGTTTACGTTGAAGAAGTTCCCCCCTCTGCCCAACCGATCGCGGGGGTAGGAACCAGCACAGCCGCCTTTATTGGACTCATTGCTCCAGCTAGTGGACCGATTCCGTTTGATCGGATTGTCAAGTCAGAGGCACCGGCAGCCGGACAACCGGTTCAAGCGGTTCCCTATCTTAGGGTGCAACCTGTCACCTTGCCAGACGCCGGAGAAGTGATTCTGTGCACGAGTTGGGGCGAATTTGTCCGCAAGTTTGGTGACCTTGTGGGAGACAAAAACGCTGCGGGTGTCCAAGAGGTCAAGCAATCCGACTTTGATCCGGCTCTGCTGAATGCCCGTCGTCCCCTTGCCCATGCGGTTTATGGCTTCTTCAATAACGGCGGCACCCGCTGTTACGTTGTGCGAATTGCTGCCGCAGCCGGACTGGGTGCAGCCCTGACCAAACTGGCTGGAATTGATGAAGTCGCGATCGTCGCAATTCCGGGCGTCACGACTGAGGTAGCCCAAGAAGCCGTCATCGATCACTGTGAGAGTTTGAAAGATCGATTTGCGGTTCTGGATGGTCAGCAGATTGTTGCCCCGTTTACGAAGGAACGGATTCAAGGCGATACCAAAAACAGTACCTATGCAGGGATGTATTTCCCGTGGATTAAAGTGGCTGACCCTGCAAAACAAATCATGGAACCTGATGGAGACGGTACCTTATTAATGCCGCCGAGTGGTCATATTGCAGGGGTCTATGCTCGCGTCGATGGGGAACGGGGAGTCTACAAAGCACCCGCCAACGAAGTAATTCGTGGGGCATTGGATACAGAACATCACCTCACTCAAAATGACCAGGATGGACTTAATCCCAAGGGAATTAATGCGATCCGCGTCTTTAGCGGTACGGTCAAAATTTGGGGTGCTCGGACGCTAGGCGGTGACGACAACGGCGAATACAAATACATCAGCACGCGGCGATTATTTAACTTCCTGCGCGAATCGATCGATGAGGGAACTCAGTTCGCCGTGTTTGAGCCAAACGGCCCAGCTCTGTGGCAGCGAATTACCCGCAACGTCGGCGACTTTCTGCTTGGACAGTGGCGGGATGGCGCATTGTTTGGAGATACCCCGAAGCAGGCATTCTTCGTGAAGTGCGATGCTGAAACTAACCCCTCGGATGTTCGGGAACGGGGACAGGTAGTGGCACAAATTGGGGTGGCGATTGTCAAACCTGCTGAATTTGTGATCTTCCGCATTCAACAAATGACGGGCGGCTAGGAAGTTTTGAGGTTTAAGTTTTGAGTTTTGTAGAAACCCACGATTGCAGACAAAGGAGAATAACTCATGCCAAGAGTCGATCCGTACAAGAACTATCGCTTTCTCGTGGAAATAGATGGCGTAGTGCAAGCAGGATTTTCTGAATGCAGCGGCTTTGGCTCAGAAGTTCAGGTGGTGGAATACCGGGAAGGAGGCGATCCGACCACAGCTCGCAAGCTACCAGGAATGGCAAAGTATTCCGACATCACGTTGAAGTGGGGCATTACCGACTCACGCGAGCTGTATGACTGGCATCTGACGGCAGTCAACGGTCAAATTCAACGCAAAAATGGTTCGATTGTCATTCTGAACGATAAGGGCGATGAAAAAGTGCGTTGGAACTTCTTCAGCGCTTGGCCCAGCAAGTATGCTGGACCCGGTTTCAATGCTAAGGGAAATGATGTGGCGATCGACACATTAACAGTTGTCTGCGAGCGCATGGAACGGGCTTAGAGGGTTGTCAATGCTCCGAACTGAGTATGAATTTACTTTGCCGATGGGTTACGTAGACCCAGAGGGGAATCTCCATCGCGAAGGGATGATGCGTCTGGCGACGGGGGCTGATGAGATTTTGCCACTCAAAGACCCTCGTGTCCAGTCAAATCCAGCCTATCTGATCGTGATTTTGCTATCGCGCGTTGTGACTCAGTTGGGTTCGCTGGAGGTGATTAATCCTAAAATCATTGAGGGATTATTTGCCGCCGATCTAGCTTATTTACAAGACCTCTATAACCGCATTAATAGCACCGGAACCCGATCGCTAAAGTTGATGTGTCCCCATTGCCAGCAGGGATTTGAAGTGGAGCTCGATCGATCGGGGGAATTTTAGGCTACCCTCTCAATCAACTCTACGAGGAGGTAGCCTACGTTGCCTATCACTTTCACTGGTCTTCTGAGTTACTTCTCAACATGGAGCACAGTGAGCGACAACGCTGGGTTGAGGAAGTCGCCCACATTAATCGCCGCTTGAATGCACAAGCGGCAGGTCGGGAAGCAGAAACGGGGATTTGGGAATAACCCGATGTGCAACTTTTTTGTCCTGGAAACTAAAAGGATCGGGAGGTTTAGTGGTCATGCCGGAGCGTTCAACTTCAGATAGCGAACATAGTGAACATTTGCCAACTGGGGTGGCTGCCTCGGGTGATTCAACAGCAGGCAATTGCCAGACTCCGCCAGCGATGCTGCAACGTCTGCATGAACGACTGCTGCAATCACCCAGCCTGATTAATGTCCAGCAGATCCATCGCCACTACACTCAACCGCAGACAACGGTAGCTCGTCTGATGCGACGACTGGATCTGCCAAGTCATATAGAATCTCGCTATCAATCTAGAGAGTCACCGACTCAAGGATTTAGTCCTCGCTTTAATGGGCAACGCACGGAAGTTTTTGGTTTAGGCAGTGAGGGAATGATCCAGCGTGTGCCATCTGAGCTTCGACAGAGGGATGCTGATGTGGTGAAGGTTCGCGATCACCCTTACGGGATTCCTTCCGATCGCGCCGATGCCCATTTTCCTCAAGCGTTGTCCCCCCGTTCTCTGACTGGGGAGCATTCAGCCACACCAGCCTTTACCCCCATACCAGCAGTCAGGGCTGCATCGTCTGTTATACAAGCGAAAGCCAGCCAACCAACGGCAGGTGTGAACCGTCTAAGTCCTATCTCTGATGCCACAGCAGCATTACCCTCAGGACTGTTTCGGATCAGTCGGCAACCCATCGCTTCAACTCATGCTGACACCACTGCTAGGACTGTTTCTCCAGCGTCTCCAGGTAATCGCCAAGAGTTGCCACTCTCTGTGGTACCCCAAGCCTCAGAGATAAACGCTGTTCCAAGTCAACCGTCCGTAACAGTCTTTCAACCCCAGATTCAGGCAAAAACTCAGGTCACGGCAACACCCATGACTTCAGCAGTGACGATTCAGCAACGCGCTCGTCCAGCCGAGTTACTGCTGTGCTCTGTTGGGAATCTGGATGCTTCTGTGAGTCAGCCTCCCACTACTGAAGCTTTTCAAGGAGTTGGGAGAAGTGAGAATCAGGGTGAGTCTGCATCGCTTGCAGGGGTTCAGCCTGTGGAGAGTTCCCTAACTCCCTTTCAAAAGGGAAGCGATGGTTTGGCAGTTTCCCAGGGACAAACGGCATTACCCGTGATTAAAGTTCCCTCAACGGCGTCATCCGTGCAGCTCAAACCACTTTCCTTCCCACTGCCCATCCAGACTCAGTCTCGGGCAGGAGAAGCCGGGAATAGTTCGAGAACAATTCTTCGCTACTCAATGCGTTCTGAGCAGTCGCGATCAGCGGATACCTTGCAGGGACAAACATCTTCTGTAAGCGCTCCCACCTCCGAGGCTCGACCGCTCTATACCCCACTAGTCAGCACTTCCCTGATTCAGCGGCAAGAGGGAAGCACTGCCCTCACTGAAACGCTACCCCCGGCTGACACTGGCTCGACAAGCGTGAGTGCGATTTCCCCGCCTGCCCCACCTGCTGCGAACTCGGCTGCTATTGAGGTGGATGTGGCACAGATTGCAGAACAGGTCAGCCGGATCATTCTTCGCCGCATGGTTGTTGAACGAGAGCGTCGGGGGTTAAGCAGATGAATCAAGGTGCTGGACTGGCAAAACTAACCATCACCCCCTATGCAAAGAAGGGCAAGCGCTATGAGAAGTTAGCGCCATTTCCCGTCATGTTCAATCCAGAGTCCTACTCCATTGCCAAGTCAGTCACGTGGAGTCCACCCCAGAGTTCAGGTGGCGGTGGTAATGCCAAAACTCAAAGTAAGGTGAATGCGCCCACCATTTCTTTCGGCGGTGGTGGTAGTCGTCAACTGAGTCTAGACTTATTTTTCGACACCACCACCCCGATCGAGCGCAATAGTCAAAAGATCCGTGATGTGCGGGAAGAAACTAACAAAATTGTCATCCTAACCCGCATTGAGCGAGACGAAGATCAACCGCGTGTGTGTGAAGTTTCCTGGGGAAAAAACCCTGTTGGCTCCGATTTTCCATTTATTGGTGTCATTAGCAGCCTGACGCAGAAGTTTACCCAATTCACACGAGATGGAAACCCTGTACGGGCGAACATAACCGTAACCTTTGTTGAGTTTCTTGACCCGGAACTGGACAAACTACGTACTGACCCAGAATTAACGACCTACATTGTCAGAGGTGGCGATCGCCTGAGCCAAGTTGCCGCTGAACTCTACAACGATCCAACCCGCTGGCGAATTATTGCTGAGGCAAACAATATTGACGATCCCCGTCATCTCGATCGCCTGGTCGGTCGAAGACTCACAATCCCCAAAATCCGTTAATCCCAACCCCTGCCTCTCCCTATGCCCTCCGCCCAACCCTCGACGCCACTTGTTCCCGACTTCGATATCCTGATCAACGGCTCACCGCTATCGGTGGAGATGACATCCCATGTGATTGGAGTGACCGTGGAAGAGGATGTGATGCTGCCTAGTATGTTCGAGATCGAGATGACTGGCTCAGCCAGCCGAGCTTCAGATATTGAGTGGCTGGATGATGCCAACTTTGCTATTGGAAATGAAGTTCAAGTGAGAATTGGCTATGCCAATGATTTGGCAACGATCATCATTGGGGAAATTACGACATTGGAACCCGAGTTTGCCCAAAATCGCGCTCCCAGCCTAACCATCCGAGGATACGATCGCCGCCATCGTTTGCAAAGAGGCTGTAAAACCCGCACCTTCACGCAACAAAAAGACAGCGATATCGCCGCCAAAATTGCCAGTGAAGCCAATTTAACCGCCCAGGCTACAGACAGCAAGGTAGTGCATGAATATGTGCTACAGGCAAATCAAACCGATCTGGCATTTCTGCAAAACCGCGCCCGCAGCATTCAGTATGAAGTCGTGGTCGAGAACAAAACGCTGCTGTTCCGACCCGTTGGCAATGCGGCAAGCGAAATCCTGACGCTAAATCTAGAAAGTGATTTGCTGGAGTTCTATCCGCGTCTTTCATCAATGCAGCAGGTGAGCGAGGTGACGGTGCAGGGCTGGAACTTCAAGGGCAAGCAGGGAATCACTGGACAGGCAAAAGGTGGGGCTGAAGTTTCCCGTATGGGCGGACAAAAGAGCGGAGCTGGATTAGTAGAATCTACCTTCGGTGCATCGGTTCAAGTAATTAGCGATCGCCCTATCTTTACCCAAGCAGAAGCCGATCAGATTGCCAAAGCCCACTTCAACCAGAAAGTGTTGGCGTTGATTTCCGGAGAAGGCTTGAGTTTTGGACGCACCGATATCAAACCCGGCAAGGTGATCAAAATTGACGGCATTAGTCAGCGATTCAGCGGGCAATACTACGTCACTACTGTTAGCCATCGCTATCGTCCTGCCAAAGGTTACTACACGCATTTTACCGTTCAGAGAAACGCGACGTGAGGAAGAAGAGACTATGACTTGGTTTGAGGCATTAGCGGGTTCTGAAGGGCAAGGGGTGAGCGACCATACGATTCATGGAGTCGTGATTGGTATCGTCACAAATAACCAAGATCCAGAGAAATTGGGTCGCGTAAAAGTGAAATTCCCTTGGCTAAGCGATCGGGATGAGAGTTACTGGGCACGCATTGCAACACTAATGGCAGGCAAAGACCGAGGCACCTTCTTTTTACCTGAAGTGGACGACGAAGTACTTGTCGTATTTGAGCATGGTAACTTGCAATTTCCCTACATTCTGGGTGCTCTATGGAACGGTAAAGATACTCCCCCTGTCACGAATGAAGATGGCAAAAATAATGTCCGCATAATCAAATCTCGCAGCGGTCATGTAATTCGACTCAATGATGAAGACGGTAAAGAAACAATCGAAATCATCGACAAAAGTCAGAAAAATTCTCTAATCATTGACACTACCAAAAACACCATCACCCTCAGCACTGACAAAGACATCACCCTCTCAGCCCCTCAAGGCACGATCGAACTGGATGCCCAAAAAATCGAAATCAAATCCTCAGCCGACACCAAGATTGAATCGGGTGCAGGTATGGATATTAAAGCCAACGCCACGATGAATGTGAAAGGCGCAACCATCAACTTGAATTAGCTAAAAGCGATTAGCGAACAACTAACAACTAACAACCAACAACTTCATGAACTATGGGACAACCCGCAGCCAAACAAGGCGATCGAATTATCGCGATCGACACTCATATTGTGATGGTACCAGCACCACCGGGACCACCAGTACCAACACCGCTGCCTCATCCTTTCACAGGCATCATCAATGGCAACCTTAGCTCCAATGTCAACATCATGGGGATGCCAGCCGCTACCGTAGACAGCACAGCAGACAACACGCCGCCCCATATTCCGACACCACCTGGCACAGCTTTTCAGAAGCCACCTGCTAATAAAGGAACGATTAAATTGGGCAGTCCCACCGTCAAAATTAACGGCAAGATGGCAGCACGCAATAGCGACATCGCTGAGACGTGCAACGATCCGGCAGACTTGCCTATAGGACAGGTGATTGCTGTAGGCACCGTATTCATCGGCTAATCAGCTGACAACTGCAATGGATTTTATTGAGCTAACCCTAACGCACCGTATCGAGTACAAAAATGATACTTCTCTACTCTCGACTTTCCATTGTCCACTTCCCATCTTCATCAGGAGGAACAAGATATGTCTAAAGCGTTCCTGGGTCGTGGCTTAGGCTTTCCGATGAGTCTAAACTCAAACGGCGAGCTTCAACCAGCGGAGTACGAAGAAAGTGTGCGTCAATCAGTCTTGATTATTCTGGGAACTGCCAGAGGTGAGCGAGTGATGCGCCCGGACTTTGGTTGCGGAATTTACGATCTGGTGTTTGAAATGAAAACCGCCGGGACTGCCGGAAGAATTTCCCAGGAAGTTCAGGAAGCGCTGCTGAGATTTGAACCTCGGATTGACGTGTTGGATGTCCAAGTAACTCCCCAATCAGATAGCGAGGGCGAAAAGTTGTTGATTCGAGTGGATTATCAGGTGCGAGCGACCAATAACGTTTTCAATCTGGTCTATCCCTTCTATCTAGAAAGGAGCCCAGGCTAATGGTGAAACCTGCTCCCAAAATTGATCGGCGATCGGCAGCCGAGATTGCCAGACAATTGCAAGATCTGCTGAAAGCCTACGCTACAGATTGGAATGAGTTTGAAGTCGATCCAGTGACGGGCGATCGCAAACCCAAAGGCATCTCCGCTGCGCTGATCGGTGTGTTTGCCCGCTTTGGCGAAATTATCATTCAACGGCTCAACCAGGTACCTGATAAAAACTTCCTGGCATTTCTGAATTTGCTCGGCGCGTCCCGCTTACCTCCCCAACCCGCACGAGTACCCCTGACGTTTTCTTTAGCAGCTGGCAGCGCCGTAGATGTGGTAGTTCCCGCTGGAACTCAGGTAGCCGCACCGCCCGCCGAAGGTGAGAAAGAACCGGTGATTTTTGAAACGGAGCGGGAACTGGTGGTGACGGCGGCACAGTTACAGTCAGTGTTTGTCCGAGATCCAGCACAAGACCAGTACGCGGATTACAGCTCATTGACAAATTTGTCAAATAGTGGTTTGTCAACCACAGCTCTAGATCTCTCAGTTTTTCGAGGAAACCGTGCCATCGAACACATTCTCTACATTGGACATAGCAGTCTCCTCAGCTTTGCACAAATTCAGTCTTTGACCTTGAGCGTCAATTTAACCAAAGCACCTGCGCCCGGAGCCGAACTTAGCTGGCAAATCTGGAAAGACGAGGAGTGGCAAGAGATTGAGCCAACGAGTGACACAATTGCCGCAAAAAACCTTCCCCAGCAAAACAATCAGCTTACATTCACTCAAACGAAGGATGGTTCCAGGTTCAATGCTTTTCCCATCAAAACTGTTCATACCCAAGCAAGTCGCTGGTTACGCTGTCAATTAAAAACGCCGATCGCCTCCGATGCCCAAGCAGTGCGACGGGTGAACATGGCACAGAGCGCTCAACTGCCTACGATCAGCGGTATTAACCTGCGCTGTGTCTTGAACCGTTCCAAGCTAAGTATTGAAGCAGCATTTATTAACTCAATTCCGATTGATGATTTAAGTAAGTCATTCTTTGTATTCGGCGAAAAGCCTAAATTTGGGGACACACTTTATTTGGCAAACCGGGAAGCCTTCTCGATGAAAGGAGCGGTCATTACCTTAAATATTGATTTAGCAAATCCCCTCGATCTTGGTATTTCGCAAACCGCGATCGCAGAATTTGCCAATGCCAGACCAATCTTGCAATGGGAATTCTATAACGGTAGTGCCTGGGTTCCCATCATGACAGTGAACCGGAGTGCAATCTCTTCCCCCAGCCCACTGCCAAACACCTTTCAAGATACAACCCTGGCATTTACCAACTTCCCGACTCCTAATAACCTGAATCCTGCCAGAGTTGTCAAATTTGTGCTGCCTGCCGATCAAGAACCAAAGGAAACCACAATTAATGGAGTAACCAACTTTTGGATTCGAGTCAGAATAATCAGTGGAAACTATGGCAAAGAATCCACTTTTATCGGGAGCTTTGTGCCAGCAACATTTGTATCGCCCGTAGTTAATTATTTAACAGTTAGTTATGAATTAACTATCGAGCAACCAGCAGAAAATATATTAACCTATAACAATTTTGTTGAGCGGATAATTAAATTTTATTCTAGTGATTCATTCCAGCCATTCCTAGCTTTTGAATCGACCAATAATTCCAAACTTGTTAACCGTTTAACTAGCCCGACAATTTACCTGGGGTTCTTGTTGCCAACAGAACGCCGCTTTCCCAATCAACCCCTCAGTCTTTTCTTCCGGACAAAAGACTTTAAACCAGACGAACTTTTGACGCCACTTTTTCCCACTCAAAGCAGACAGTCGGCTCAACCTGGCTTGAGCGTCAATCACAAATTTTTAGTGACCAATTCTGCAGCGACAGAAGTTGAATTCAGGCTCAAGACTTTGGGAATGCGTGCTGAAAATCCCTGGGAAATTGTGGGAGTCCCACAGCAATTTACCTTGCCGCCCCAAGCATCGCGAGAAGTGAATTTACAAGTGACAATTCCTCAAAATGCACCGCTCGCAAGCAGCGATCGCGGATTTATGCAACTGCTCAAAAGTGACGAGCCGGAGGTATTGTACAGCGCGACTTTTGAGACAATTGCCAGTCCTAACCCGCCCAGCGATCAACGTCTACAACTCTCCTGGCAATACTGGAACGGGTCAGATTGGCTCAACCTAACCGTGCGGGATGACTCAGAAAACTTTACCCGCTCAGGTTTAATTGAATTCCTGCCACCCGTTGATATCGCCATTAGAGAAGATTTTGGTCTTTCGCCCCGCTACTGGCTACGGGCGCAGTGGAAAAGTGGCAATTATCTGATTGAGCCTAGACTAGAGCGGATACTTCTCAACACGACGATCGCTTCTCAAACCATCACGATCGCAAATGAAATTCTTGGTTCCAGCAATGCCACTGAAAACCAGATAGTTCGGACAACGCGATCGCCTGTTTTAGAAGGTCAACACCTACAAGTGCGAGAACCCGAGCTGCCCCCTGCCCAAGAGCAAGATGTGATTCAACGGCAAGAAGGAGACAATGCAATTTCCTCCATCTTGGATGCGGCAGGACGACCGTTGGAAATTTGGGTGCGCTGGCATGAAGTCCCGGATTTCTACGGTTCGGGAGCGCGAGATCGCCACTATGTTCTCAACCGTCTCACGGGAGAAATTCAGTTTGGCAATGGACTCAATGGGCTGATTCCTCCAGCAGGCGTTGGCAATTTGCGAATGGATCGTTACCGCACGGGTGGCGGCACCGTGGGAAATCGACCCGTAGGCACGATTGTGCAGCTCAAAACGACGGTTCCTTACGTCGAGAAAGTCACCAATCCAGAGGCAGCAACCGGAGGCACAGATGCTGAAAGCCTTGATTCGCTAATCGAACGTATGCCTCGCACAATTCGCCACCGAGGGCGAGCTGTCACCTTGGAAGACTACGAGGATCTGGCAAAGTTAGCAACGCCCGCAGTAGCACGCGCCAAAGGTGTATCGTTACGTAACCTCAAGTTATCCAACGATTCTTCAGATGCTCAGAAGATAGTTCCTGGAGCCATCAGCGTGATTGTGGTGCCCCATTCAACGGCGACCAAACCTCTCCCTAGCTTGGAGGTGCTCAACCGCATTCAGGACTATTTAGAAACCAACGCTACCTTAACGGCAAAGGTATCGGTCGTTCCGCCTCAGTACCTCAGCGTTAGTATCACCACCGAAATCGCCTTGACTGCCCTGGAAGGAGCCAGTGAGGTAGAGCGGGCAGTCGATCGCAAGCTAGCAAGTTTCCTGCATCCGCTCACGGGTGGATTGGATGGCAATGGCTGGGACTTTGGACGAGAGCCTTACAAGTCAGACTTTTACAGACAAATTGAATCCGTTCCAGGGGTCGATCACATCCGCAGCCTGACAGTCAAACTGACGGTGGATGGACAGGAAGATCTCCAAGCGGTGCAAGCCATTCAACAGACTGGGCTATACCTGGTTCATTCTGGCAAACACACCATCAATTTGGTGTTTAAGGAGTCATAGGGAGGATTGACCATGCCACTGGAGTTACCAAACCTGGACGATCGCACGTATAACGACTTGCTCAAAGAAGCGCTGAGCATGATTCCCACCTATGCACCGGACTGGACAAATCACAATCCGTCCGATCCAGGCATCACGCTGATTGAGCTATTTGCCTATCTGACCGAAATGCTGCTCTATCGGCTGAATCGGGTGACGGATGACAATATCCTCACATTTCTCACCCTGCTGAATGGCCCTGGTTGGCAGCCGACTCAAGACTTACAGGAGGAAGTCCGGTTAACGGTTTTGCAGCTGCGATCGCGCTATCGGGCAGTTACTCAGGAAGATTATCAACTGCTGAGTACCGAGGATTTTAATGCCGGGTTAATGACCCAGCAAACTGTAGGGCTGATCCAGCGTGCTCATTGCGTTGTCGAGCGACATCTGGAAATGAACCAGGAAGCAGACCGCAGGAAACCATCTCCTGGTCATGTCAGTGTGGTTATTTTACCGGCTAATGGAGCGATCGCCCCCAACGAACTGGGACCCCAACCCACTGAAACTCAGCGTCTGACGCTCTGGGACTATCTGGATGAACGCCGAACACTGACCACTCGTTTGCATGTGATAGGACCGACTTACGCACCAGTCAGTGCAGAAATTTTGGTGGCTCGCTATCCCGATGTTCTAGACGATGACCTACGTCGTCAGATTATCAAAGCGATCGATCGCTTCCTCAGCCCACTTCCAGTTAAGAATACTCCCAATCATCAGGGTTGGATCTTTGGACGAGATGTTTATGTTTCAGAGTTCTATGAGCTTTTAGAAAAACTTGATGGGGTTGATTACTTACCAGACATCCTGCTGACTAGCCAGTGTCAGGATAAGGACAATCACTGTGTTGTAGCCGATTCGCTCTGGAACGATGACGGCGATCAAATTGGTCTGCGGCTGTATGACCATCATTTGCCAGCCACTCGCCTGAAGCAATTTAGCTTTGGAGCCGCATTTCAAAGTGAATTAAACACGACGCCCATTGTTTCTGAAAGTCTGAGGCAGGAGTTTACTAAAAATGGCATTTCACTTGCTCAAACCACGAGGATTTCAGTTGTCGAAAGAGATTTCTGGTGGTTAATTACCGAAACCAATGGAGATAATCAACGGCTGTACTTAGTGGGCAGAGAACAGGATCGACTCGATGTATATGACCAAAAGGAAGTTGACAAAATTGTTATTGTCTCAAACCAAAACTTTCAGGTGGTGCCTTTGGCGATCGCCCTTACGCCCGCTCCCAACACCGATATAGCCGACTTGAAACAGCGCCTTAAAGCCGCCATACGCACATTTTTGCAACCGCTGCGTCGTCAACCAAATCCCAGCAATGCCAATCCTACCCGCATCAGTCGGGACGCGCAAGGTAAGATTTTGCAAATTCGATTGACGCAATTGCAAGTGATTTCACAAAATCCGATTCAGTACCGTGACTTAGACTCGCAAACGTTGGATTTGCAAACGGTGATAGGAGTACAACAAGTCAATTCAATTAATTTGCCAGCAAACGGCATCATCATCGAACCCACAGAAGTCATCGATCTACGCCTGCAAGTTCAGATTGAAGGAGGGTAAGAAATGCCAATTGATCGACGCCCCGGACAGGCAAGCAGCCTGCTGGAGTACTTACCAATCATTTTTCAGGAGGGGAGCCAGCCTGCTCAGTCCAACTTTCTGGGACGATTTCTGCTGGCATTTGAACGCATTTTGCTGGGTTTGGGTGAAGTTTCAGCAGAAGCACCGCAACCAGGACTAGAAGAAATTTTAGGGGGGGGCGCGATCGCAGATCCCGATCGCATTCTGGAACAAAGTAGTGGTGAAAAGAAAGTTCTAGCAGGTATTCAGCGATATTTTGAACCAGGGGTCAGACTCCAGAATGACCAGTTTCAGCTCCTCACTCCATTAGAAAGTACGCCGTCTGAATTCTTGCCGTGGTTAGCGAGTTGGGTGGCGTTTACCTTACGGCAAGACTGGAACGATCTGGAAAAGCGCCAGTTCATCAGCCAGATTGTCCCCCTTTACCGACAACGCGGCACAAAAAATGGTCTGGAGAACCTGCTGCGGGCTTACACCGGACTTCCTGGACGCAACGTGGAAATTCTCGAATTTACCCAACCGATGCAGGTGGGGAATACGTTCGTAGGGATCGACACCGTGGTCGGTGGTGGCTCACCTCACTACTTCCTCGTCAAAATGTCTTTACCTGCTCCAGATCCAGCAGCCCGGTTGCGTAAAGAACAAATTGCCAGAGCGATTATTGACCAGGAAAAACCCGCTCATACCTACTACGACCTCAGAACTGAGGTACCAACAATGCAGATTGGGGTGCGATCGACGATCGGGGTAGATACCCTGCTTGGCAAGCCATCTGACTAGACATCCAAAAGACACATTCCCAGGAGACCAACATGGCAAGCGATCCTAGAAAACGACTCCGCTATTTCAACGGGCAATTCCTACAGGAGCAAGACTTTATTGATGAACAGAATTATCACATCGATCGACAGCGCCGCCACAATCGACTGCTACATACATTCGGCGTAGCTGAGGGGCTAGAGGTTAAATCGACTAGTGAACCAGCAAAGGCTGAGGTGACACCGGGCACAGCTCTTGATGGGCAAGGAAGGCAAATTATTCTGCTGAATGAAGATCAGCGAATAGTCTCTCTGAGCAGCTTCCCGAACAAAAAGGTGCTGGTAGTCATCTCCTTCCGCGAGCCTGAGCTGGAATCCGACCCAGCAACGGTAGGAGACAAACAAAACACACGCCTGCTTGAACAAGCAGTGATCCAGGTTCTGGAAGCTGACAATAATAACCAGCCAGTTCCAGTTGGCGGCAACACCTTTCCTGCGGATCGCTATATCCGACTTGCCTTAATCACATTGGGCAACAACGGGGTCATTACAACGCCTCCCGATCTAACCATTCAACCCAAAGCCAGTGCCAAAATCGGTGATGCCCAGTTTAGCAAAGTCACGATTTCCAGCCAGGGTGTGACGGATGCTAACCAATTTCCGGCTCTGACTTCAACGGCAGCTAGGCGAGTTGATTTACAAGGCAACCTATTCGTAACTGGCAGCATCAATAGCGCAACTACTGGAAACATGACAGTGCAGGGGAAACTAGATGTCCGAACGAGTAGCCCAGGTTTAACTGGAACTCCTGGTGCGGCGTTTGTTTGGGGCGGTTCTGCCGCAGGTTCCTGTGGACTAGTTGCCAAAATTACCACAACTCCCACCAGTGCCCCCAACCCATTAAATGCGGCGGTTGCAGGTGTTGCGGGGATTGCTGGTGTACATGGTGTGTATGCCACAGCTCAAGCCGGAACCCATGCGCTCAATGTGGATGGCACAGCTCGGATTACCGGACAAATCAGTACAACTCACCTGGTTGACACCTTTATCAACGCCAGCGGGCAGCGCCTGAAAACGGGTGATGTTGTCAAACTCAAAGGAACTGCTATTTCTCGCTTTCGGGGACTCAATAACAAGGCTCCAGTTGCCGAAGTTACCCTTGCCGATCGAGAAAATGATACTTGTGTAATTGGCATTGTCGATTGTGAAGCCATCCCAGAGGCTGACACGCCTGACACAAGAGTTGAACCCAACGATCCAACCTTCATTGAGGATGGCGGAGAGTTTTATTTGGTAACCCTAGGTGCCTTTGCTCACTGCAAGGTTGATGCAACCCAAGCCGCGATCGAAGTTGGCGATCTGCTGACTTCCTCCAATAATCCCGGTCATGCCAAAAAAGCGACGAACCCTAAGATTGGCAGCATTATTGGCAAAGCGCTAGAACCTCTCCAAGAAGGGACGGGTTACATTGCAGTATTCGTAAATATTCAATAGGAGGCGGCGATGGCTGTCGCATTTTTTCAGGTTCAACTGTCTGTTCAGACCAAAGAGCATGGTCAGGCTGAACTAGTTGTGGCGGAAGTATTGCAAAAACTAAATTACCAATTTGTCATTGTGAAAGAAGGTGGGAAAGAAGGCATTATCAAAGTGGAAGATTCTGAAGAAAATCTCCAAAAAATTGAGCAGAATCAGAGTTGCAAAAAGCTAACCGAATCTCAAATACAAACACTGAAAGAAAGTTATCCAACACCCAAAATCAAGCAGAAATATCGTCTCGCAACTCCAGAAGGAAGTGAGACTGAACAAAGCAACGAGCCATTTGCCGTTGATGAGTCAGGCGCTCGCCTAGTTGATACTTGGCAGACAGTTCGCTCAGGTTTTTATCTAATCGACGTGCCAATATTAACTCAACCTTAACAGGAGTCGGAAAGGAGATAGCAATGGCTGACAACACGATTACAGGTACACTTTCAGTTACTGGCAACCTTGGCATCGGTGCAGAACCTCTAGCAAACGCTCCACTCTATGTGCGTTCATCCACCGATCAAAGCCAGGTTCTAATTGAAAATTCGGCAGGGACGTTACTAAAGCTAGCGGTCAATGCGAGTGATGTCTCGATTGGAACAGATATGGGGACTACACTCCCGCTTAGTTTCCAAACAAATGGCACTTCGCGAATTTCCATCGACAGCATTGGTAGTGTCAACATGACAGGCTCGTTGACTGTTCAAAACAATCTGAATGTTGCCGGAAATATCAGCATAGGGGGACTGACGATTCAAACGATTAGTAGCGGAACTCCACCTACTAATACATTGCAGGTAAATGGCAGAGTGAAAGCAACGGCATTTGAGGGGAATGGTGCCACCTTAGACGGAGTTGTGAAAAAAGTCGGTGATACGATAACTGGACCGTTAACGGTACAGAACAATCTGACGGTTACTGGAAATGTTGGCATTGGCACAACAGAACCCCAAGGAAAATTAGATGTCAGGGGAGCTATTCATGCAGGTAACTCAGATATCTATTTCACAAAAACTGACCATAATCACACTGGAATTGGAAATACCATCGGTTTTGCCGCGATCGAAAATGTAGCCAGCTACGGAGCGCTGATGATTCTTGGCAGATCAACCCCACCCAGTGGTCGTCGAATTGTCAAGTTATGGGACTACCTGCAAGTCAACGGAGACTTAGATGTTACCGGAAACATCAACGGCAAACTTACAGGAATTGGTATTGCCATAACTAATGCGCTTGTAGATGGTTCCAGCATTCCCATTCCTAGTGGTTTTACAAAGGAAGAGTGTATATTTTTTGCTTATATAAAAGCAATTTTTAACACGAGTGCAATTCCCTACAACTGCATTGTCCAAAATGGAGTTATCCGAATTGTGCGGCAGGGACTTGTGGATAGCAGTGCAACTCCAATCAACGATCTTACTATATTTGCAACAGGCATTGCAATTGCGAAAAGAGGCGGATGGTAGACCAAGAAAATCTAGCTAGTAGATTAATTCTATTTACTCGATCTAGATAAGAACGAGAGTTGAATCTTGATTAAAACTATTGAAATTGGAGACTCAACGATGATTTTCGTCTTTGACAAGACAACCAAACAATTTGTGGGCATGGCAACTCGTGTATTTGACAATGGTACTTGGCGAGAAGCCACTATGGAAGAACTATATCCTAATGCAGACCATTCAAAATTGGGTTCGGTTTATGTAGAAGATTCCCCAAAGTATGCGATGAATCCTGAGGGCTGGCAACTGAAACTGGATGAAAATGGTGAGGTGATTGGAATTGAAAGGAAGCCAAATCTACCCAAAGTTCACCTAGCAACAGACGCAGTTGATACGGATGGTGATGGCATTCCAGAGTTGATTGCTGACGGCAAAAGTAAAGCTACGATAACAGTTGAAGTGAAAAATTCTAGAGAAGAATTTATCACCGAAGAACTGACTCTCAATTTAAAAACTACTGGAGGCACACTCTCAGCCAGAAGAGTGACAACTACTACTGGACAAGCTACGGTAGAACTTACATCTTCACTTGAGACTGTCTCGGTTATCGTAGAAGTTTCAGCAGAAGGCGTTAAAGCTAGCTCACTTGAGTTTGAGTTTATGCCAATTGGGCAATAGCACCGTACAAATCAGTAGAAAAGCGCTAGAAAATTAGTGAATTTAATAATGAAAGAAAAATTGGAGCAACGTCTCAAAGGACTCAAAACTGAATTTGAATCAGGACAGAAAATGTTGATCGATCTGGAAGCGCAACAGACCAATCTAAAAACGACCCTGTTACGAATTAGTGGCGCAATTCAAGTTTTGGAGGAATTGCTATCACAGGAGCAAGCAGTCGAGGTTGACAACACTCATGTTCCCGAAGTAACTCAGACCTTTGTTAAATCAGACTGAGATAAATTGCGATCGATTCGCCCCTGATTGGGTAAATTGGAATTCTCTCAAGAATGGTTTTTTGTAGAAAAATCAGTTTTTCACACGACTTGGAAAGTTAATCGGCAGCATCAGTCTTTGAGCGATCGTAAGAGAGCTTCAAATCCCTAATTTTTCGTTGCCAGATGAGCCTAAGCTTCCAAGTCGTGTTTTCAAGCATTCATCTGCTATTCGTGCAGGAGTTCATCGTCGTCTTGTAAGTGAGGCAATCACTATAAAAAAAGCACGATCGAATAAGCAAAACATCTTGATTTGTGATGTGATGCAACACTACTAGATAGCAAGGCTCTAAACGTAACTTAGAAACGAGGTGATGATGGCTGACCATCCATTTACAGGCACACTTTCGGTCACCGATAAAATTGGGATTGGGATTAGTGACCCACTCACCCAACTCCACATTTTGTCATCGACCGCTGCACCCAGTCAGGCATTCCTAGAGTCGGGAGGTGCCTTGCTCAAATTGAGCGTAGATGCCAGTGGTGCTTCTATTGGTACAGACAACGCCTTTCCTCTCAGCATCCAAACCGACGGTTCCCCTCGAATTTCCATTAATAGCACTGGCGATATCATCACAACTGGAGCGTTGGCTGTCCAAAATAACTTGCTGATCGTTGGCAATGTTGGCATTGGAACTACCACAGCGCCAACTGCCAAGTTAGAGGTGAATGGCACGGTTAAAGCCAACTCGCTTCAAATAGGAGCGCTAACGGTTCAAAGCGTCAGCAGTGGAACTCCCGCCACCAATACTTTGCAGGTAAATGGGGCGGTTAAGGCAACATCATTTCAAGGTAATGGAGCAACTCTAGATGGAATTGTCAAAAAAGCAGGCGACACCATAATCGGACTGCTGACAGTTCAAAACAACTTGGCAGTTACAGGTAACATTGGTATCGGTATTCCAGTAGCTGTCGCACCACTTCACATCGCTGGTGGAAATTGGAATCCCAACGATAGCGAAGGCGATTTCCGACTGGGTGACGCGACATACAAATTCAAAATCGGCATTGCCAGAGGTGGCGGAGGTGCAGGTGATGTGCGACTGCGTGCCCAAGGTGGAACCAACCGCATGATGTTGGGTGGCGGTACTAACGATGCTCTGTTCATTCAAAACAACGAAGTCAGTATTCCCTCTGGTCAGTTAAGTTTTGGTGCCCAAACTCGCCAAATGATTAATCTCTGGCAGCAAGTTTATGGCATTGGTGTTCAAGGCTATACTCACTACTTCAGAACAGACGAGAACTTCGCCTGGTTTAAAAAAGGGAGCCATAGTGATACCACTTACAATCCTGGCAGCGGTGGCTCACGGTTAATGGCTCTCAACGGCGCAGGCGATTTGATTCTCTCAGCTAGAACAAATCCAGAAGCCGATCCAGCCAAGTCTCCTTGTAGAGCGTTAGTTGATCTCAATAAAACATTGGCGATTAATTTTGCCAATGACTATTCGGATGGCGTTTACATCGACGGTACCGTCCGGTTTGGTGGAGCCATTGGTGGTTTCACCGGAAATAACGCCGATGAATGGCCCAATATTGTGTGGTATCGCGACATAGCAGCAAATTGGGATGAAGGGTTAATCAAACACGCCTCAAATAAGGGTTTTTTTGGCAGAACAGGATTTGGTATCCACATCCACGCCTCCAGAGATTGGGGAATTTGGTCAACGAACTGGACACCACTATTGGGGGTTGAAGGAGGTTCCGGCAATGTAGTAGCAAGAGGTTCTATACGTCAGGCATCTTCACGGGAGCTTAAGGAGAATATTGATAATCTTGCTGTGGAAGAGGCTGTCGAAACCTTGAAAGGAATGAATCCTGTCAAATTCAATTACAAAGCAGATTCTCGGAAAGAAACTCATCTAGGGTTTGTTGCAGAAGATGTACCAGATCTCGTAGCAAGCTATGACAGAAAAGCACTTAGTTCTATGGATATCGTGACAGTTTTAACTAAGGTGGTTCAGGCGCAGCAAACTACTATCTCGATCCTGACGGAGAAAGTTAAGTTTTTAGAGGAACAGAGCCAGTTGTGGCAAGCTAGTCGAGATTAAAGAGGAGTGAGGCTATGAGCGAGTTCGCTCCCAACTAACTGTAGAGAATAAATCAAGCGATCGCTCTATGTCATCTAGCCTACAGCTACAGTAATTCAACAGAAAACAATCATGGCAGATCATCCATTTACAGGAACACTTTCGGTTACTGACAAAGTTGGAATTGGGGTTACTAACCCGATCGCTCAACTTCATATTGCTTCAACAACTGCACCCAGCCAAGCCTTCCTCGAATCATCTAGCGGTGCTTTGCTGAAATTAAGTGTAGATGAGAATGGTGCTGCGATCGGTACTGATAAT
>DATNPC010000842.1:0-6581 GCA_036703375.1 Allocoleopsis sp. | reverse complement strand
GCAGAGGAAGATTAAAAACAAAGGTGATGCTGTTATTGCAAATTAAATGCACAACAGCTTATTACTCAACCGGCTAGAGAGTACCTGAATCCTTACCTTGTAACTCGCTTGAGAACAAGACCGTTGAAATTTTTCCAAAATTAGTACAAAACCCTAGAGAACAATGAATTTAGGAATAAAACAGCTTGTTTCGGAGCATTCAACTGTTGTAGCCGTCAAAGATCAAGTTTCTGCCGATCTAGCTGGAGAAGCGGTTATCCTCAATCTTAAATCTGGGGTGTACTACGGTTTGAATGAAGTTGGAGGGAGGATTTGGCAGTTACTTCAGGAACCAAGAACAGTTGCAGCGATTCGGGATACTCTCTTGGAGGAGTATGAGGTCGATCGCGACTCGTGCGATCGCGATTTGTTAGCTGTACTTCAGGAACTGGCAACGGCGGAACTCATTGAGGTTCATCATGAGGCAACTGCGTAAGTTTCTGAGTTTAGATTTTAGCGATCGCTTGCTTCTAGTCGTTACATTCGCTCTACTGGCAGCGATTCGATTAGGACTGTGGCTACTGCCCTTCTCAACTTGGCATCACGCATTGTTCGACCTGATGCCAGCATGGTTGAAGTTACAACCAGCAGAAAAAGCTTCAGTGAGTAAAGCGATCTGGGCAGTATCTATAGCCAGCCACTATATGCCTGGTGGTGTCAAATGTCTGGCTCGTGCCTTAGCCACCCAAATACTACTGCATTGGCACGGTTATCCCGCTGACTTACGTATCGGCGTAGCCAAGGGAGAGGGAGGGCAGTTAGAGGCTCATGCTTGGGTAGAAAGTGAGGGAGAGATTGTGATGGGATATCTTAGCAACCTGTCGCATTTCACTCCCTTGCCAGCATTTGGAGGTAGCAGACAATGAGTGCGATCGCTGGTATTTATTACCTTGATGGTCAACCTGTTGACCGTGCTGATTTGGGGCGGATGGTTGATACTTTAGCTCATCGGGGACCCGATGATGCAGCCATTTGGAGTGAGGGGTGTGTTGGCTTAGGACATCGAATGCTATGGACTACGCCTGAATCTCTTTTAGAGAAATTACCACTCGTCGATCGCAGAAGTGACCTCGTCATCACAGCAGATGCTCGGATTGACAATCGAGACGAACTAATCGCAAAGTTGAGTTTTTGCGATCGCCCAGCCGAGAAAATTACGGATAGCCAACTAATCCTAGCCGCATACGAGCAATGGGGAAAGCGCTGTCCGGAGTATCTCTTGGGAGACTTTGCCTTTGCCATCTGGGACGCACGCCAGCAACAGCTATTCTGTGCCAGAGACCATATGGGTGTGAAACCCTGTTACTACTATTACTCTGGTAAGCTCTTAGTCTTTGCGTCTGAAATTAGAGCCTTGCTCTGTCTGAGGGAAGTACCCCGTCTGTTGAACGAGGCAAGAGTTGCGGATTACCTAGTGCAGAAAAATGGCTATATCAACTCGATTCTCGAAGATTCTAAGATGACGCTTTACCAAAATCTGGTGCCGCTGCCTGCTGCACACTGGATGATGGTCAATTCTAATGGGATACAGATACAAAATTACTGGTCGCTCGATCCAGAGCGCGAATTGCGCCTAAGTAGTAATGAAGAATATGCCGAGGCGTTCCGGGAGTTATTCACTAACGCTGTAAAGTGCCGATTGCGTAGTGCCTTCCCAGTAGGAGTCATGCTGAGTGGAGGGTTAGATTCCTCCTCCGTCGCCTGTACAGCTCGTCAACTCCTTCAAGAAACTGGAGCCTCTCCCCTGCCTACGTTTTCTGCCATTTTTCCCAGTCTACCCGCCAAAGAATTGCGCTTTGTTGATGAACGCCACTACCTCAAAGCTGTTCTCGATCGAGGTGGATTTGACCATCACTACATTGAGGCAGATCGATTGAGTCCACTCCGAGACTTAGATCGAGTCTACTTTCACGACGATGAATGCTTTTATGCACCAAATCTATATCTAACTCGGAACATGTATCGAGCAGCCCAGCAGAAAACTATTCGGGTCATGCTCGATGGTTTGGATGGAGATATTGTTGTCTCGCACGGTGGGTTACACCTGAGAGAGTTAGCACAAGCCGGAAACTGGATTGGCTTGGCTCAGCAGATGAGAGTTGCTGGAATTTACAGTCAATCGCCTTGGAAATTGTTTAGCTATTACCTTTGGTCTTATGGGCTAAAACCTACCCTGATTCGCGGCCCGATCCGTAAGGCTTGGCAAACCATGCATCATCAATTCCAGCCAACGATTAGCCCAATTATCAATGCTAATTTTGCACAGCGCCTACATTTAGCAGAACGAGTCCAAGCCGTGGAAAGTCAGCGATTGAAGTATTCGACGGTGAGAGGGGAACACTACCAAAATCTAACAGCAGGTATCGTGCAATTAGCTCTACAGCTAGTTGGTCGAACAGGAGCCACTTTTGCGATCGAGCCTCGTCATCCGTTCTTCGATCGACGACTCGTGGAGTTCTGCCTTGCTCTCCCTACCGAGCAAAAATTGAACCACGGGTGGAGTCGTCTTGTCTTGCGGCGAGCGATGACCGATATTCTGCCCGCAACTGTGCAGTGGCGAGAGACGAAGGCAAATCTTGGCTCTAGCTTTAATCGAGGTTTCTTGACCCACGAACGCGAACTCCTTGACCAAATTGTGCTTGGTGAACCAGGAATCTTAGAGAATTTTGTGGATTTTGTTGCGTTACGCGAAGCCTATAGTCGATACAAGACGGCAAGACTGCGAAATGACTATACCTCTCCAGAGGTTGACCGAGATGCTTGCACAATTTGGGTGGTGGTTACCTTAGCAATGTGGTTGCAGGAGGTAGGTTTAATGCATTGAGAGTAGTATTCAAGAGCGAGGTACAAAATTCTGATTTTTCGAGAATGGAGAATTGGCAAGAAATTTAGATGTTTCCTAGCGATAATAAAATTACTACGAATAGATATTCTGTTTATGCGAATTGCATGGATGTTTTTGATTGCATAACTGTAAAATATTTAAAAAAAAATGGAATTTTGCGATTAATTTGATTAGAGTAAAATTGACTACATACATTAATTTTGTTAGTTTATTATTATGTAGTTTAGCTATTTGTAGATGCCATGAACTCTACTAAGACTCCCAAAAAAATATACCTCCAGCCCAGATTAACTAACTTTGGATCGGCTAACCAATTAACAAAAAATGTTAATAGAGCGGGTGGTGGCGACTCAGTTTTCAGTGTATTAAATGCCAGTTGATTGTTCTAAAAACTAGATTTAGCAATTCTCGTTTCAGTGAGGTAAATTTATTTGTCCTCTCCATTCCCTGTTTCCTATTCCCTCTTATCTCACAGCTTTGTCCCTCATCTGTCATCTGATTGAAAACTACTATATCGAGCGGTTCTATGATTGAAGAGGTGCAAAAATCTGAGGTTTCGGAAATAGGAAATTGAGAATAGACAAGAAAGTGAGATATGCCTTGCTGATAGCAGAATCACGACAAGCAGTGGAAGCTATCTTGATTTTCTAAATTCATACAGCAGTAATATATAAATAAGTAACGGAGTTAGAAGATAAGTTTATCTTAACACTTCTCAATCACAAATTATCTATATAGAACTGCTGTAATTAGGATTGAAAAAATAGCTTCTACTTTATTTTTATTAAATACAGCAAATATCGATGAATTTTTAAACCAGTGTTAAAGCTAGCGTTGCCGATATAGCTAAACCGTTACAGAAAATCCTGACAGGTGATGGAGGAATAATTGTGTATAGTGCCTACGGATTGCAGATTAGATCGTTCATGCATCTCCCTGAGCTGCTCCCGGTTACTAAATCTAAGTGGGATATTTCAATAGATGCGGGTTCGATAGACTGCATTCCTCAGGAAGTGTTGGGCAAAAACGGGTACCTTGAGGTGACGCCAACGCAGTCCGTACTCTATTTGCCGAACTTAGTAACATTTAGGATATCTGAGGGAAACAGAATTTTAATTGATGCAGCTCCAGATGCAGACGAAGCGATCGTCCGCTCCTATCTGGTAGGAACGGTGATGGGAATTTTGCTGTTTCAAAGGGGTCTGGTGGTGTTGCACGCCAGTGCAGTCGAAGTGGATGGCGCAGCTGTAGCATTCATGGGTAATTCCGGTCAGGGTAAGTCTTCGCTTGCGGCGGCACTGCACGCTCATGGGCATCAGTTGTGTAACGATGATGTCACCCCTGTTACCTTGGATGGAGATTTAGCGATCGCATATCCTGGTTTTCCTCAACTCAAGCTGACATCTGAATCAGCAGCTACTCTCGGATGCAATCCCGAATTGCTAGTTGAGTTGAACTCGCTGGAGGAAAAGCGAGGCTATCGGGTTAGAGAGACATTTACTCAAACTCCTATTCCTCTGCGATGCGTTTATCTGTTGGATTGGGGAGACGATATGCACGTTACGGGTCCCCTCAACCCCTCAGAAGCGTTAATGGAACTAATTCAGCAAACCTGGCCGACTCGCCTCGGACAACCTGGAGGCGCTCGCCACTTCCTACAGTGCTGCGAATTGGTTAAGAGAGTACCCTTTTACCGCCTGCATCGACCTAATAACCTCTCACAGTTGCCGGATTTGGCTCAGTTTGTAAAAGACCATGTAGCTGGGCAGGTCAATCCAAATCGAGATTCGAGCAAATTGTCCCGATGCTCAGAATATCAGCAGTTATTAATTAGTAGTTAGTGGTTAGTTGTTCGTATCTCACGCATGTCTAAGTACTAATTTCTACAGTTTGCCGGTTGGCGACTTGGAACGCGACTCTACCCCTAGCCCCAACCTCTATTCTCTTTTTTCAAGTGAGAAAACGCAGAACTTCAACTGCTAAAGTACATAAGCTTAAAGCTCAGCTATCTGAATTACCACGCGGCTTTGGCTTAGTCTGGAGTGCAGCTCGAAACTGGACTTTAATCTGGATAGTTCTGCTAGTTGTTCAAGGACTATTACCAGTCACAACAGTTTACTTAACCCGGTTATTAGTGAATAGCTTGGTGGCAACTGTGGGTGTTGGGATCTCCTGGCAGACTATTCACACACTCTTAATGCCAGTTGTGTTAATGGCAGGCGTCTTGTTACTCGCTGAGTTTCTACGAAGTGCCATTGAATGGGTACGAACTGCTCAATCCGAACTCGTTCAAGACTACATCAGTACGTTAGTTCATGAAAAATCAGTCGCTGTAGACTTAGCCTTTTATGAATCTTCCGAATATTACGACCACTTGAACCGGGCGCGTAGCGATGCGAGTAGTCGTTCTTTAACCTTATTAGAAAATAGCGGTAGTTTGCTGCAAAACAGCATTACCCTGTTGGCGATGGCAGCAATCATACTGCCCTACGGGGTTTGGCTGCCTGCCCTCCTGTTCTTGAGTACGTTACCCGCTTTTTATGTAATGCTGCGCCTTAATCGTCGCCATCATCAGTGGTGGCAGCGAACGACTACAGATAGGCGGTGGCTTCAGTACTATGAATTGCTCCTTACAAATAGTTCCATTGCTGCTGAATTGCGGCTATTTAATCTAGGTTTTTATTTTCAATCGGCTTATCAACAGTTACGGCGACGGCTGCGAAGCGAGAATCTTAAGCTAGTTCAAGACCAAACTTTAGGTCGTCTCGGTGCTAGCACGATCGCACTTATAATTTCGGGTGTTGCTCTGGCTTGGATGGCTCGACAAGTGCTTTTAGGCCTCATCACTCTCGGTGACTTGGCACTCTTTTACCAAGCGTTTAATCAAGGTCAAAATCTCATCCGTTCGTTGCTGGGTAATTTAGGGGAAATCTATAAAAATAGTCTATTCATCCGCGATCTATTTGAGTTTCTACAATTAGAACCCAAAATTGTCACTCCGCCCAATCCTGTACCGATTCCATCAGCCCTCAATCAGGGTATTCGCTTTGAGCGAGTTACCTTCCGATATCCTGGAAGCGATCGAGCAGTTTTAACGGACTTTAATCTCACGATTCCCGCTGGTAAAATTGTTGCGATTGTGGGTGATAACGGGGCTGGCAAGAGTACGCTTATCAAACTGCTGTGCCGTTTTTATGACCCTGAGGCGGGCTGTATCAAACTCGATGGCATCGATCTTCGTGACGTTTCAGTCGAAGAACTCCGAAGCTTGATTACGGTTTTGTTTCAGTTGCCTATCCCTTACTTCGTCTCTGCTGCCCAGAATATTGCGCTGGGAGATTTAGCCGCTGCACCAAGTTTTGTTGAGATTGAAGCAGCGGCTAGAGGTGCTGGAGTCCATGAAACGATTATGCGCTTGCCTCAAGGCTATGACACGTTGCTCGGAAAATGGTTTCCTGGCGGTGCCGAACTCAGTGGAGGCGAATGGCAGCGGCTGGCTTTGGCGCGATCGTTTCTGCGGCGGGCGCAAATCATTATCCTCGACGAACCAACCAGCGCCATGGACCCTTGGGCTGAGTTTGACTGGTTGGAACGATTTCGCACGCTGGCTAATGGTCGCACGGCCCTTGTGATTACTCACCGTTTTACCCTAGTGCATCCCGGCAGAAGTAACTGACCACTTCAGCCCGGTAATGGG
>DATNPC010000841.1:0-4487 GCA_036703375.1 Allocoleopsis sp. | reverse complement strand
AGTACGCTACCACTGACTAGAAGAAGCGTTAATAGAATTTGTTTGTTCATTGATACTGTTTTTGTTCAATAAAGATTCTATTTTTGATGCATTAATTCAAGATACGCTGCCATGTGTATCGTTTGTAGTTTTCAGTCTTCTCATGATACCTAGGAGATGTTTTTGGCTCACTGGTAACTCTTAAAACAGTGAACAGTGAACAGTGAACAGTGACCGGGTTTCACTCTCCGGATGCGAGACCCCTCGTGAAACCTACCATGCAACGATTGTGGGTCTCCTTCCTCCCACTCTCATACTGGTCACTGGCCACTGATAACTGCTCACTGTAAAAGATAAAACCATGTCTCTTGCTCCTTGGCGATCGCTTTTAGCTCGCGCTCTCCACAACAACCGCAGCCTCCCCTATGCCCGTTATTTCCAACTGGCAACGGTTCGAGCTGATGGGCGTCCGGCTAACCGCACGGTTGTGTTTCGTGGGTTTTTAGAGGATACAAACCAGCTAAAGATAATTACCGATTCCCGTAGCCAGAAAGCTAACCAAATTCAGCACCAGTCATGGGGAGAAGTCTGCTGGTACTTTCCTAAGACGCGGGAGCAATTTCGTTTTACAGGTCAGCTGACTCTTGTCGGTGCAGACGATCCGAACTCAGCACTCAACAATGCACGTCAGAGGACGTGGCAAGACCTTTCTGACGCAGCTCGGTTACAATTTGCCTGGCCTGACCCTGGCAAAGCAAGAACCCAAGACAACGCTGCCTTTTCTCCACCATCCCCAAATCCAGAGCAGCCATTGCCCAATTTTTACCTACTACTGCTAGACCCTATACAGGTCGATCGCCTAGAGTTGCGAGGTGACCCTCAAAACCGATGGCTCTATACCCAAAATGATTCTGAGGACTGGTACGAGCAAGCTGTCAATCCTTAAACATCGTAATCGCCGTATCGATCTCTCGCCAAAAGTGGGGAGAGTACGGGGCTTGTTTGAGTAGCCCCTGGTGCTTCGCTGGATGAAGGCAAAGCCGAATACCTTAAAAAGTGTTAAAAGCTTTGCTGAACGATAGATGCAACCTCTGACTTCATTCGTAGTGGAGTCGCCTGACAAAGCGGAGTCCGTCAGAGCAGCTCAATCAAATCCCTGCTCCATCCAAAAACTCCTGAATCGCTTTGTCGCGGATGCGGCAACTGCTGGCAGCAAGTGCGAGTTCGTCGGCTTCATCAGGCTCTGGAGAGACAACTGGAATCAAGGATACAGGTAAGGAGGGTCGCTGCGTTAACTGTTGCACTTGTTGTTCGAGCGCCTCAATGCGATCGACTAAAGCACGAATAACCGCTGCTTCTGAATCGGGTAAACTGCCGTGTTCTAGTGGGTTAACCCGAACACCAGAGCGATAGACAACTCGACCGGGGACGCCAACAACCGTGCAATCAGAAGGGACATCTCGCAACACGACTGAACCAGCCCCAATCCGAACATTGTTACCGATTTCAATGTTGCCCAGAACTTTAGCACCAGCACCGATTACAACATTTTCTCCCAAAGTAGGATGTCGCTTGCCACATTCCTTCCCAGTACCGCCAAGGGTAACGCCTTGGTAAATCAGAGCATAGTCTCCGATGATGGCAGTTTCGCCGATCACAACACCCATGCCATGATCGATGAAGATTCCCTTACCGATCTTTGCACCAGGGTGGATTTCAATGCCGGTTAAAAAGCGAGAAAATTGGGAAATTAATCGAGGGATGAAGGGAATAGCGAGCTTGTGTAATCGATGCGAGATGCGATGAAGTATCAGTGCCTGCAAACCGGGGTAGCAGAAGAGAACCTCTAGCCAATTACGAGCAGCCGGGTCGCGTTCAAAGATGATGCGAAAGTCAGTCAGAAGGGCAGACAGCACAACTAAGTTACCCCATCAATGGTTAAACAAGTTACAAACTATCTTATCCGTTCCGAACTACTGTCGCACAGTCAATAGGTAGTTCCATCGGCTGCCCGACTCGATGGACCCTACCCAAATCTTGTATTGTCCTGCTTTCCAGTTAGTATCCTGTACGCTGGCGTCTTTGCTAGAACCTGTATCATCGCCACAGCGCACCGTCTGGTTAGGACTATTAATGGGACCTTGAATGAGCAACGTTGTATCTTTTCCCCGCGTTTTGACCTGAACGGTGAGATTGGAAAAGTCTCGCTCTAACGTAATAATGTGGTCGGGAGCTTCAGACCCAAAACCAATACAAGGATTGTTTTTGCGATCTCGATTCGCAATGGACGACAACGAGTAGGAGCCTCCCGTGTTACCAGAAACTATTCCAGCTCTTGGCTGAAAACCGGGTGCTAAACTCAAGCTAGCAAAATTAGCCGCTTGGGCAAAAACCGGAGTAGCACTTAAGGCTGCAATTAATCCAACTATCCCTTTACCTGTTAATCGCAGCATTTGCCCTAACCCTCCTCCTAAAGACTGGGAACGATTTTCTGTCTCCAGTCCATTACGTAGTACCAATCGAACTATCTACTATTGTCGGATCTAGACTGGTACAGTTGTGATGTGCTACGTGACAATCTACCAGCTGCCACATTCATCTTCAGTGACCAGTTATCAGTGAGCAGTGACCAGTTACAAGCAGTCAACACGTCTGAAAGAAAGCCCCCGCTTCCACAATCGGTATATTTCAGGCGGGTCACTGTTCACTGTTAAGTTTCACTCTGGATTATGGTATTGGAGGGGTTGGAATCCTGTGTCTCTTGTCATCTTAATTACACTGCTGCTATTGAGTAGTTGGCTATTTTCAGAAGTTCTTGTCTTAGTTCCCATAGACTTGTTGAATACATTAAAGCCCTTCACATCACTGACGCTAGTGCTTGGTCTACTCGCCTTCTTGTGGTGCTTTGGGGGTGAATAATATAGGGCTTTTCGCTTGAGAGTATGTCACAGACTCACAGACTTGCATCTAGTATGGTGCGGCAGAAATAACCTACCACTTAAAAAAGTTTGAAAATCTTACTGTAACGGCTTTCTTCCCTTCTGCCTTCTGCTTTCTGCCTTCTTGCACTAGTATGGTGGCAAAGCGATCGCCAAGCTGTCTTAGAACTGCATAAGCTCAAAGCGATTGCATTTATATATTGATGCAGCTGGTTAAGAAGCTCGGTAGGTCTGAACCCCTATGATTGCTCCATCAAAGTACTGGGAGATTTTTGTCATTGATACCAGCGAAGGACGCTGGTACAACGGTCAGGTTGTGCGTCCAGCAAAAGAGTTTTTCCAAAAACAATTTCTGGAACTAGCTGGTGTAGCCAACTTATCTCAGCAGCAAGACTTGGAAATCCAAGCTGCACTGTTGTCCTACTTTCGCACAGAGGAGTCTTCCCTGAACACCTCGATTGGTTCAGTAGCAGGTCTTTGTCTTCGGTGCTATATTTCCTACTTTATTAAGGAAGCTTGCATTAAACTGGTTAGCCAATTCGGTCACCACAGTTGTTTTGCTCTTCCCGATCTATTGCCTTTTGTTTTGAATGATGATGGTAGGACTCAACTCCTCTTAGATAGGGATGGACAAAGTCAAATTATCCTAGATAAATATGGAAACAAACAGAAAAGTTACTACAATTTTTTCACGTTTGAAATTCTGCGTAAATTCGATCTCAATGCTGGATCGAGTTTAGGGAGTTGGACTCACTATCAAACTCGACAAAATCAAGAGATCAAGAATTTTTTATCGGAACAGGGAATTCAGCTTCTCAGCGACTGGGCGCTTTTAAATCGAGCCAGACCCGAGCAACTCGAACGTTTAGGATACCCAGCCGATCGCGATTTAGTCGAGGTTTTCCATGCCGTCTACCGGCGGGACAGGCGAAAGCAGCGTCCACGCAGAGTCAGAGGATGTCCAGACCCCACCCACGACCAGCTCAGCGAAATGCTCCATGGCTTGCGAGAACGAGGTGCAAGCGTCCACTCTCCAGAAGACCTGATGCGATCGCTCAAACGAGTAGCTAAGCAACTGCGTCAGTATGAAGCTCCGTCCACGGAACCTTTTGAAGCGATCGATTCGAGTACGGGAGAAGTGCTGACTAAAGAGTTCCCTGACCCGCAGTCTAGGAACGATTTAGATGAAATTGAACAGCAGGAATTGCAGGATTTCTGCACTCAGCAATTTTTAGAGTGTTTGCAGCAGAGTGTCGAGCAAGGATTTCGCGATCGCATTCACGCCATACTGAAAAGTCCCAGACGTGCTGTGTTTGCTCCACAGGTTAAGTTAGGTCTGCAACTGCTCTACTCTCAGGGAATGTCTCAACACGCGATCGCGCAACAATTAGGCATGACCCAATCTCAAGTGAGTCGCCTGTTACAGCCAGAAGAGCTTCTGAGTCAAGTCAGATTTCTGACTGTGGAAAAGCTTCTCCACTGCATCTTGAAAAAAGCCGAAGCATTGGGTCTGACTACCATTCCTCCCACTCCCGATTATCTGAGCAACCTGATGCAGCAGTTGGAAGA
>DATNPC010000840.1:0-3247 GCA_036703375.1 Allocoleopsis sp. | reverse complement strand
CAGAACTTACGCAAACTGCCTGGTTCTTCAGGAATCGTGACGGCAAAAATGGCTTCGCGACGTTCCCCAAACTCGGCTCGTTCTGCGACAAAGCGGAGGCGATCGAAGTTTATGTTAGCACCGCAGGCAACAGCAACTAAGGTTTGTCCCTGGATTTGTTCTCGTTCTGCGTAGGCTTTGGCTGCTGCGATCGCAAGTGCTCCAGCTGGTTCTAGAATCGATCGCGTATCTTCAAACACGTCTTTAATTGCCGCACAGGTGTCATCCGTATCTACCAGAATAATTTCATCCACATATTCCTGACACAGACGGAAGGTTTCTTCCCCGACTTCCCGCACTGCAACCCCATCGGCAAATAAACCCACATTCGACAAGCGCACCCGTTTCCCTGCTTTGAGGGATTGAGACATCGCATCGGCATCGACGGGTTCAACGCCAATAATCTTGATTTCGGGACGCAACCGTTTCACATACGCCCCAATCCCAGAGATTAATCCGCCACCCCCAATCGCTACAAAAATGGCATGAATGGGTTGCTGATATTGCCGCAGAATTTCCATGCCAATCGTACCCTGTCCGGCAATCACATGCGGATCGTCAAAGGGGTGAATAAAGGTTAAGCCTTTGTCTGCCTCCAGTTGACGGGCATAGGCATAGGCATCGTCATAGGTATCCCCATACAACACCACCTCTCCCCCACGGGCTTTAACGGCGTCTACCTTAACCTGGGGTGTGGTGACTGGCATGACGATAATCGCTTGCGTTCCTAGCTGACGGGCAGCAAGGGCGACTCCTTGGGCATGGTTTCCGGCAGATGCAGCAATAACGCCCTGTGCTAGCAAATCCGGCGGTAATTGCGCCATTTTGTTGTAAGCGCCCCGCAGTTTGAAGGAAAAGACGGATTGCATATCTTCCCGTTTGAGCAGGAGTTTGTTATTGAGTCGTGCAGATAGGTTTGGGGCGTATTCGAGGGGCGTTTCTTGGGCGACATCGTAGACACGAGCCGTCAGGATTTGTACCAGGTAGTCGCAGAGCATGGGATGAAGGGGGTGAGCAGATGCGGGGTGTAAAGAAAATTTTACTTTACTGGTGGCTCTGAGGTGTGGCTGAGAATCTCCCGATGATAGCAGGTTGCCCTGAAGGTATCGTGATGTCAATATTTATACTGTTCTTGCTTTTAGCATCCTCCTTTGGATATATTTTAGAAGCTTTGGACTATCAAAATCTTACGATCAGGCTGCACTTCCCTAAGTAAAAATACTCAACAGATTGATTACTGTTCAACGTTCATCTTGACTGTTGGATTAGTTGTTCGCTGTTTGAGCATCTTAAACTCGACTTTGTCATAAATGTCTAGAAGCCTGATTGGAAATGGTTGAAACTTTAGAGATTCTGTTCCATTCGCCTCGTCAGACTCAAAAAAGTCCAGTACGTTTGATAAGTTTTGAAGCCTTCAGAAATTACCTCCAACTTTTAGAAAAATATGCGGTGGAAGCCGATTCGATTTGCTATCACTTCTATAGCTGTTTGTTTGCTATGCGTTTTACTTTTTAGTAACTATTTTGGGGTGGCTTCTTGGGCTATCAATGTGCGACAAGGTTATTCTCAGCATCAAGTTATTCTGCCTGCCCTAACCTCTACTAAAAATCTTCCCTCTCAACTCCCAACTGCCCAACGTTGGTTGAATCATGTGCAGAATGAACTTCTTCCCTTCTGGACAATGCCGACTGCCTTAGGAGATCCAATCGGCAATTTCCCTTCTGTTCGTTGTAACGATGGAACATTGCTTGACCGTAACAATCCCTGCCCGGAAATTAAAGACAACAGTTGGCTCATGATGAATCGCAACTATGTTGTTTCTATATCTCGGCAGATATATGGGTATGGAGTGGCCTTCCATTTAACGGGTAACCCCAACTATTTGCAGTATGCGAAAGCAGGTTTAGATTATCTGCGTCAGAACAGTTTCGATAGCAAAGATGGCGGAACCTATGCCTTCTGGGATGGTCAAACCAAGTCATGGCAACCATCGGTTGAGTACCGCAATCCTCAAGAACTGGCTTACTCTCTTCTGGGTATCAGCTTCTACTACTACTTGACTCGTGATTCAGAAGTCTTATCCGACATTCTAGCCGTCAAAGATTATATTCTCAAAACATACTATAACCCCAGGCTGAAGGCGCTACAGTGGCAGTTAAAGGATGGAGATAACGGGAAAGCTCTTGATAAGCGTTTGACGGCTCAACTAGACCAGATGAACGCTTACATGGTTCTGATTACTCCAATCCTACCTGAACCATACCAAGCGGAATGGAAACAGGATTTGGTACATATTTCAAATGTTATGCTTGACCAATTCTATTCTGCTAAGGAGAATTTGTTTTTTTATTCCGCAAATTCACCCTTAGATAGGGATATCCAGAAGACAAAAGTTGATTTTGGGCACACTATCAAAGCGATGTGGATGATCCGTATGGCTGGTTTACTTAGTGGTAACCAGACCCTGGTCAAGTTTGCTGAAAAAAATGGTCCGAGGGTTCTAACACGAGCCTATCTCTCTAAATCAGGTTCCTGGGCATCCGAAATCAATCAAGGGGGTAAAGTTAACGCAAATAAAGATTGGTGGATCTATGCCGAACTCGACCAATTTACTGCCTCGCTAGCTCTAGAAAACCAATCTTTAGCAAGTTACCTGCCAAAAACTTACGATTACTGGTTCAAATATTTCGTCGATCACAGGTATGGCGAAGTTTGGACAGGCGTTGATGATGCAAAAAACCAACCTCTTCAGGAGTTACCCAAACAGTGGCCTTGGAAGAATGCTTATCATTCTTTAGAACACGCTCTGGTTGGGTATATCACAGCCTGTCAGTTTCATCACGAACCAGTAGTACTGTACTATGCCTTCAAGCAAATGCCATCGGTTAATACAATCCGACCTTATTTCTATCAAGGTAAGATTGACAAAATCGAACCTGTGACTAATCAAGAAACAGACGGCTTATACAGAATCAAATTCTCAGATATTCATTAAGATCTCTACTGAGATTAATCAAGTGCGATCGCCTCCGAAGAAAACCCACCTGTGATTCGTGGCGCGATCGCATCATGGGCAAAACTCTGTCCGCTATATTTGAGGTATACCACCGACTCTTCCATATAAGTTGCTCAGTATGGACATCGACTATGAAACGAATCCACACAATATACTGACTTGGGAGGAAATCAAAGCATCGATTAAAAGACA
>DATNPC010000839.1:0-5207 GCA_036703375.1 Allocoleopsis sp. | reverse complement strand
AAACATCTGGTCCCCCAGCAAAACTGATACGAGCTGGATTATATTCAGTCGCGATCGCTTGTTCTAGTTCTGTTTCCCCGAGGAGATCGAGTTCTAAAAATACTTCTAGTTCTTTGCGGGAAATATTCCACTCCTGCTCTCTCCCTCGCAAAATTCCCCGCTCAATTAAGGCGACTCGCCAGCCTCGCTTTTGTAAGGCAGTGCCGATTAAAATTCCCAAAGTACCGCCACAGACAATGACATCCCAATCCAGAGTGCCTAACGATTCTTTGCTCGGCTTAATCGGTTGAGGGATGAGTGAGGTGTCTTCTCGTAGCGTTTGCCAAAGGCGATCGGCACTCCGAAGGCGGCCCAGGACATCTCCGGGTAACTGGGAAAGAATTTGTTCGGTTAGTGTCATGGATATCTCTAGTTGGCGGCGATGCTCCCTCTCAATCGTACTGGGTATGAGATACCACGGAGTTTGCCGCGAAGCAGCCGTGAAACTATTGCTCTCCTACGCTCTACTCTTCCTGTTCGCTTAGAGCGGCAGACGAATATAAAAAGTTGTACCGTCTTGATGATTGGACTCAAAAGAAATCTGCCCTCCATGGGCATCGATAATCGATTTTGCGATCGCCGTTCCTAATCCTGTGCCACTGTGTTTTCCATAGGTCACAAACGCTTCAAATAACCGATCTTTAATGACATCCGGAATCCCAGGCCCATTGTCGTGGATTTTGATATGGGTTCCTTCATCGCTGACCCAAGCCGTGAGTTCGACACGACCCCCACAACTTGTAAACGACTCAACGGCGTTCCCGACTAAATTTTGTACGACACGCAGAAACTTGTTTTCATCAGCATTCACGACGACATCGGCCGCCTGCATCACAAATTCAACGCCTGCTTCCTGAAAATAAACCCGGTTGAGCTTCTCAAAACGTTTCAATGCCTGGGCAAGATTAATCGGTTGTTTATTTAATACAGAGTTACCCCTCACAAATTCTAAAAATTCTTCGGCCATTGCCGACATGCGTTGAGCTTGAGCTTTAATCAAACTGCACCACTCAACTGTTTCTGCATCTGGGTGCAGTTCCTCGATCATGCCACTAGCCAGATGAATGCTACTTAAAGGGCTTTTGAAATCGTGAATGACCGTATTGAGCATTTCCCCAATCAAGACCATTTTTTCTTTGTGAACTATTTGTTTGACATGTTCATCTGTCGATTCCCTCAACCGCTGAATCATGTAACTAAATAGTTTGATGGCCACGCTACCTTTGGTTGTTTCCAAGATTTCCATGAGGCTTTCACCTGGAATTTTGGCTAAGATTGCTTCCTCACAGGCAATAGCTTGGGTACTACGCGGTTGTCCATCCAGAACACCAAGTTCTCCAAAGAAACTATTCGGCAGAGCTTTGGTTAGAGTTTGATATTGATTGGAACCAATATGCTTTCTAAACTCTACTTGACCTTCTAAAACTAAGTATAAAAAATCGGATAGATCGCCTTCTTCAAAAATAACTGTTTGATTGGCAAATTGTTCAACAATAGCCACTCGGCACAGCTGTGCTGCCTGCTCTGGTTCAAAAAATGATATAAATTTATGCGATTCCAGATCCATTGGAGAGTAACCTGCATCGTTAATCTCAGGAGTGGCTTGATTTTATCCTGACATCCTCTAGAGGGAATAGATCGAGGAAGCAGGAGTTCTTAGCTCGTTACTTCAGTGGGCGAAGGCGTTCTCCCGTACTTACGGCGATCGCTCAAACCGATAATTTCGCCCGAATGTTTGTTTTGCAAGGGTCTCCAATTCTCTATTCCCTATTCTCTTGTAACCAGGGGGTTTCACCACAAATGCGGGAGAGCCTTGGCCTTTTGCTCGTGCTATGCCCAGTGTTATCTAGGCATTTGGCATTCTAGTCAGGGCTAGTGCTGCATTTTGACCGCCAAAGCCAAAACTCAAACAAAGTACTGAACGTAGTTTATCTGAGCGGGTTACAGTCACGAAATCTAACTCAAACGCTGGTTCTTTGAGTCCTACACAAGGGGGCAACAGCTGATGCTTCAAAGCCATGAGGCAGAAAGCCGCTCCCAATGCTCCAGACGCTCCTAGTGTATGACCTGTTGCTCCTTTGGTGGAACTCACAGGGACATTTCGAGCGACGAACCACTGAATTAATTGAGCTTCGTTTTGATCGTTGAGTTGAGTGCCTGTGCCGTGAGCGTGGATATAGTTAATTTCATCTGGGGAAAGCTGACTGCGCTCTAAACATTGCTTTACAGCAAGGATCGCGCTGTGTCTATTCGG
Organism: Allocoleopsis sp.; assembly: GCA_036703375.1. Taxonomy (GTDB): domain Bacteria; phylum Cyanobacteriota; class Cyanobacteriia; order Cyanobacteriales; family Coleofasciculaceae; genus DATNPC01. The sequence goes on along the minus strand of DATNPC010000839.1, from coordinate 2,914 downwards.
ATTTGGCGCACTGAGGTGATAAGCATCACTCGTCAACCCAAATCCCAGCACTTGACCGTACACGGGTGCCATCCGTTGCTTTGCCAACTGTGCTGACTCCAATACCAATACTGCCCCTCCTTCTCCTAAGACGAATCCCTCCCGATATCGGTCAAATGGATAGGAACCCGTGCGAGCTAGAGCGCCCATTTTATCAAATCCAGCTAAGGTTAGTGGGGTAATGGGGGCTTCTACAGCACCGACGATCGCTCGCTGACATTGACCCGTTTGGATTAGCTCATAGCCTTGAGCGATCGCCCAAATTCCTGTCGCGCAAGCTGCCATTGGGGCGAGTACTGGCCCAGTTGACTTGACCTGACGAGCAGCCACTATCGCCGCTCGATGGGGAAGCATATCCAGCCAAGACTGTAAGTCGGGTACTGGGGAAGATGCGGAGGGGGGGGGAAACGGGGACGCGGAGAATTTTGTACAGATATCCCCGCGTTCCTTTTTACTTGTCCCTAGACTCTTCACTAACTGCTCCCACGATGCCTGACAGCTACGGCTTGAACCAATGACAATGCCGCACTCGGATAGCGGCACTTCTAGCTCAGCATCTTCTAGGGCATCTCGTACAACAAGTTGGGTAAGCTCGTCTAAAGACGCTAGGTTCAAACCGATCGGCGCGAGGGGTCGAGGTGGTAAATCGGGAAAGGGTTGATGCTGTTGGATGCCAGACTCTCCATTCAGAAGACGTCGCCAGCTAGTTTCCAGGTTACCGAGAGCTGAAACAAGACCGATCCCAGTAACGACTACCTCCACCGTTTGCACCGCTAATCTCTAGAATCTTTGACTGTGACTCCGCTACTTTTTAAGGTTTTCAATGCCCTGAGTCACTTCGGCTGACTCGATGCGATCGCCTTGCTGAATTTTGTCTACGACATCCATTCCTTCGGTGACGTAACCAAAGACGGCATAACTACCATCCAAAAACGGTCGCTCTGCTAGAGCAATGTAGAACTGTGAAGAGGCAGAATCAGGGGGGGTCGAGCGAGCCATCGCCACAGCACCGCGAGTATGACGTAATACAGGAGGAGCCGAGATTCCTGCTTTATCAAAGGTTTTGCTATAGACCGGGGTGTCTGCGCCCTTGGGCTTAATTTCTAGAGGAATGTAGCGCTCTTGCTGGGTTTGGGGGTCGATAAACCCTCCCGTTCCCAGACGCTCCACAGGAAAATTCGGGTTTTTTCCTTGAGGATCGCCGCCTTGAACGACAAACGGCTGGGGATCTCGCACGACTCGATGAAACACCAATCCGTTGTAGACACCCTGCTGGACTAGGTCAACAAAGTTTCCTGCCGTCACGGGAGCATCGTTGCCATCCACTTCTATTTTGATCGGTGAGCCTTTCACCTTCAGCACAACCGTCGCTTTGCCTTCTAGTCTTGGTAAATTTTTCACTTGGGGACTGCTAGCTTGAGCTGCAGGAGTAGAGGTTGTTTTAGCGGCTGAGGGGCTACCAGAGTCGAGAGACGCCGCCTCAGGCGTACCGCACCCTACAACAACCAGAGCCACAACAACCAAAATTGATGATAACCAGCGCCGGACTTTTATCTGCATATTGAATTCACCGCTCTTGTAGCCATAGCTACTGAATCATCATAAGCAGATATGCGGCTACCCGTGCAGAATTTGCTTACAAGCCTTCAAGAGGTACTCCTAAAAAACGAGCGAGTTCTGCCCCTTGATTTTCCAGTTCTGTCAGCGATAAGGGCTGCCCTACCCGCGTTAGCGGAACGTCCTGGCGGTCTTTAACGCGGAGATAGAGAGCACGGCGAGGGTTAAGGCCTTCTTTGATTTCGACTCGAATTGACTGAACATCCTGAGTCCGGCAACCGAATTCGATTTTACGATTCTTACCAGGGAAGCCCCAGCGAAAAATCTGTACTCTACCCGTTTCTTTGTTGAACTCGTTGTACCCACCCCCAACATCTAAGAGGATGACTAACCACAAGTAAAGTGCCATCGCTACAGCAGCAACACCATAGAAGCCCATCGCTACGCCTTGAGGGATAAACACTAGCTCAGTCGTATCGCCGACGGGAAGTAGATTGACTTTGGTGTAGCTAGAAATCGCCGCCAGCAAAAAGCCCGTGCCTCCCACAGAAACCACGGCGGCCCACCAGAAGTTACTGAAACGGCGAGAGCCTAAAACCGACTGACGAATTACACGATTCTCTCGTTGGGTTGTCGGTGCTGTCATGAAACCATCCTGCCCACTCAATCTCTAAACTTTTGAATAATACACTCTGCCATTACTATGACATTTCTGGTTTATGGAGAACCGATCTAAAAAGATTCTGAGGAAATATGTGTCAATTTGTAAAATCTCTGATATTCATTATTATTGAAGTATGTAAGCTGAAAGCCTGATTCTCTATATACAGGATCGGGAAACCGGCTAAAAGATGTGATAAGTTAAGAAAAATTAAGAAACCTCTAGCTAGTGTTCTAGTTAGTGGTAGGGGTGAATGACACATCCCCTCTACGGAAAAGTTAGCTAAGTTAACTGACCCGTCATTAGAGAATCCACGCTTGTTGCCGTGGAACTGTCATCTAAGAAAGACGCGCAAGCGTCACCCCTGGAATCCTTCAAAACATTTATGTAAGAGGATTTGAAACTATGACAATAGCAGTAGGACGCGCGCCAAGCGAAAGAGGGTGGTTTGACGCCCTAGACGACTGGCTAAAGCGCGATCGCTTCGTATTCGTTGGCTGGTCGGGACTGTTGCTATTCCCCTGCGCCTACATGGCACTGGGGGGTTGGCTCACCGGCACAACCTTCGTCACCTCGTGGTACACCCACGGGTTAGCCTCATCTTACCTAGAAGGCTGCAACTTCCTCACCGTAGCCGTGAGCACCCCAGCCGACAGC
>DATNPC010000838.1:0-5861 GCA_036703375.1 Allocoleopsis sp. | reverse complement strand
TTGCAAAACCCAAAGTCTGAAATGCTTAAATTTTTCTCAGCCGCGCATCTGAACCATGAAAACTATATATATCAAGTCTTTCAGTCACCTGCGTTCCAACTAAACTTAATCCCTATCAGGGATTGAAACAGCTGGAAGACGGCATCAAGCTTTCCACGACCCAGATTCCAACTAAACTTAATCCCTATCAGGGATTGAAACTCTCACAACGAGTACGCGCTGACTCAATCAACGAGTTCCAACTAAACTTAATCCCTATCAGGGATTGAAACTGCAAATTTATATCCAGGGCAAGCCGAAAAGCGATCGCGTTCCAACTAAACTTAATCCCTATCAGGGATTGAAACTTGTGCGTATTCTTGCAAAGAAATACCACCGGCGGTTCCAACTAAACTTAATCCCTATCAGGAATTAACAACGAAAGATAGTTGCTGGCGAGCTGTGCTTTCTCCTGAAAGGGCGAAGCATTCGGACGTAAAATCTAGGTTTTGACTGATGAATTGTCCCCCGAATGCTTCGCCCCTACTTAATTGAGGAGCATCCCAATGAGAGCATAAATAGTATTCTCTTTTGGGGTAGGTGTCTCGCCTGTCCAGTATTAGGGTGGGCTTTCTAGTCCAGCTCACAAGAGTGTATTTGCACATTTGGGATGCACCCCTTAATTGTGATTTGTGAACAGCCTTTCTCCGGCTTAAATTGATACTGATGGGCAATGCCATACCCTTACTCTCTACTACACGCAACTGAAAATTTATATAAAACTTTAAGTCTCGATACTGATAGTTTTTAAGCCAGCTATACCACAAGAATTAACACCAGTAATGTAAACCTGAACTTGAATTTGACCAACACGATAGACGGTTAGATTTTTGAAGTTATTTTTCAAAACTTGGCGGAGAGACTCATAGCGTTTTATTGTATCTACCTCTGCTTTTGAAGAGCGTAGATTAGTAATGAGTTGATTAAAAAATTCATCAAATTCTACTTGAGTGACTTGTTTTCCAGGCTTACCGACTAAAGTACTAAATTCCTTTGCTGTAGCTAACGAGTCAGCTTGAGTATGAGAAAAATACTCAAAGGCATAGTTGGATTCACTAGGATAGAGCAGCCCTTCAGTGGCATTTAAAAGCTGCCTTTGTTGAGATTGGCAAGACAAATTCTGTACAAGCTTGGCTGGCGAACCCTGTGAAGACTGAGAACTGACTGATGCCTCGAAACTGAGCTGTAAGCTAAAAGTCAAGGCTAAACTTAATATTGCAGTTTCTTTAAAATTAAGCATAATTTTATTTAGAAGTTGAAATAGAAAGATGACTTCTTTGAGATTATCTTTAGGTCGATCAAAGGAAACCGATACAATTACTGACTTTGTTACAGCTAATTTTGAATAAATCTCAGAATTTTCTCGGTTGACTCGTTAGCTATCCGGCCCATCGCCTAACTACGATCGCTACTTTTCTTCCGTTGGGTAGGCTGCGATCGCAAACGATCGGACAAGCGCGTGAAGCGGAGCAAATCGCCAAAAATTAGAGCTAGGACAAGGCAGATTGCCAAAAACGTACCCCCTGTTTTTGCGTTCACTAAGCTTTACAACGCTTTTTCGTCGTGGACGCTACAGTAAAAAAATCCCTTATTCATCAATTGGCTTTTGGAGTAGTGCTGCCATGACCAATACAGCTTCTGCCCACGTCGGCAACTTCTGGGGCGTTGATTTTGCCGCACCACACCCCAGGCAGGACACTGACTTACTCAGGCAGCTGAACTTTGTGCCGGGGTTGAAAGAAATTTTGATGTTACGTCAGGTGCATGCGTTAGAACATGCAACTGTGTGGGTTCTCGACGAACGCGATCGCGCTACGAACGCCGAATACTCAGCCACGGCTCGTCAGTTAGATAGCCAGAGCTTAGGAGGATTATCCACCGACCAAGGATTTTATCTCTATGGTCCAGCTAGCCTAGCGAATTTAAGAAGAGCCGTCCCGATCGCATTGCAGCGCCTAACCAGTGGAGAATGGGATTTAGCCGTTCATCCCCGCTGCGGGACTAATCTGTCGGTTAGCATGTTTCTGACGGCTGGATTGGCACTAGGGACGCATCTGCTCTTACCCCGAGGCCCGATTACCCAACTGCTGGGTCTTGGCATTGCCACGGTAACAGCAACTCAACTCGCCCCCGATATGGGGATGCTCGCCCAACGCTACCTGACAACAGCGATTCCGTTTAATTTAGCGATCGAAGATATTGTGCCAACCTCTGACATCTGGGGACGCCCCGCACATTTTGTCCAGTTACGTTGGAAAGAGTAACATTCTGAGTTTCTGAATTTAAAGAGATGTAACTTCACACAAGGGGTGCGTGGTTCCAGGTGGGAAAGGCAGTCCGCAGGCTTTCCCAGCCTGTTTGAGGCGTGTTGAAAGACCGCTTGAGCCGTCGCTAGTAACAAAACTTAAAAACTAGATTAACCAGACAGCTCTGATCGAGTAGTACTCTGTAAAACTAGAACGCAAGGGAAAAACGTATATGGTTCAACGTGGTTCTAAAGTTCGTATTCTCAGAAAAGAATCATACTGGTTTCAAGATGTTGGTACCGTCGCCAGCGTAGACCAGAGTGGCATACTCTACCCCGTCATCGTCCGTTTTGATAAAGTCAATTACGCAGGCGTCAATACCAATAACTTTTCTGAGGCCGAAGTCCTAGAGATTGAAGGACCCAAGGGCAAAGGCAAAGGCAAGCCGGCCAGTTCCGGTCAAACCCCTCTCAATGAGAGATCGCGCAAAACCGGTCAAGGCGTTGCCTCCACAAATCCGTCATCGACTAAGGTTCCAGAAAAACCCGGTGGTGACAGAGGCGTAGAAGGCGATCCTAACCAGGGAACGGAAGCGCGTTAAGACGTGCCAGAGTTGCCCGAAGTTGAAACAGTCCGTCAGGGTCTAAATCAACAGACCCTGAATCAGGTAATTGGGGGAGGTGATGTGTTGCTCGATCGCACCATTGCCTACCCCTTTTCTGCCAATGAGTTTTTAGCTCAGCTGAAAAACACCGCTATTGCAGGCTGGCACCGGCGCGGGAAGTACTTACTCGCAGAACTTTCTCAATGCGATCGGGGTCAAGAGTTAGGAATCAGAAGAGAAGAGTTATCTCCCCAGATTTATCCAGACGAAAACAATCTAAAATCTAAACTCCAAAATCCCCAATCGACAAACGCTGGTTGGTTAGGCGTGCATCTACGAATGACGGGTCAACTGTTATGGCTCGATCGCGCAGAACCCTTACAAAAACACACGCGAGTCCGCCTGTTCTTCCCAAACAACCGCGAATTGCGCTTCGTCGATCAGCGAACATTTGGCCAGATGTGGTGGGTACCGCCATCCAAAGCTCCAGAAACTATCATCACAGGACTTCAGAAGCTTGGGCCAGAACCCTTTTGGGCTGATTTTTCGTTGGAATACTTGGCAGAAAAATTACGCAATCGCCAATCTTCGATTAAAGCTGCCCTGCTCGATCAGACGTTAGTGGCAGGTGTGGGCAATATTTACGCGGATGAAGCGTTATTCTTAAGCGGCATTCGGCCCAACACGCGCTGTTCGGCGTTGAAATTAGACCAAATCGAGCGTATCCGCACCAATATCATCCAAGTTTTACAAACCGCGATCGAGGCAGGCGGCACGACCTTCAGTGACTTTCTGAGCGTGCTAGGCGTCAATGGGAATTATGGTAGAGTCGCCTGGGTATACGGTCGCACAGACGCACCTTGTCGCGTCTGTAGCACCCCCCTGATCCGTCTTAAGTTAGCAGGGCGATCGTCTCACTTTTGTCCAAAGTGTCAGCAATAGTCTGATTTTGCCTATATCCTGGAAAGCTCCCTAAATCCCCCAATTCTGGGGGACGGGAGAACTCAGGTTCCCCCCTCCAATTGGGCTACGGTGTACACACAAGTCTTTCTTGCCCCCTAAATCCCCCAATTCTGGGGGACTTTGAATTCCGGTTCCCCCCAAAATTGGGGGGCTAGGGGGGCGAAGTGCAAGATTCTGAGGTTTAACAAGAGATGTGTGTACGCGGTAGCTTTTTAAGGGGGGCTGGGGGGGATCGAAGGGTTTGAAAACACGCCCTAGGGGTGCAAAAATCGACTTCTGAACTGGCCACTGCTCACTGCTCACTGCTCACTGGCCACTGTTCACTGTTTGCTGACGACTTGTAAGCGCTGCGTGACCATCGTCATCCCATCTCCCCGAATTAATACGGCTGAAATCCAACGATTTTCCGGTTTTGCAGGGGCTTTACCGACCTTAAAGATTCCTCCCGCAGGCAGTAACTGTAAGTCAAATTTACTCGGTTTGGTATAGAGATCGGGCTTAATCGGTTCTTCCAAGGCAGTGCCCAGGAGAATACTATCTCCCACGGGTTCCTTGACGATCGCATCAAAGTTGAACGACTGACCGACACTCACCTGCTCGGGTAAATTAATCTGGACGTTAGGAGGATTAGCTCCCGAGGCAATCAGCGTGCGTTCTGCCAAGATATCTTGCCGCACAATTTTATCGCCTTCAAAGCGTTGGCGCGATCGCAACGTAGATTCGAGTTTCGCGTTCTTGCCATTGCTAGGTTGCGTGCCAGTAATAGACGTAACCGTTTCAGCAACAATCGCATTCCCCTCACGCTTCCAATCTCGAAGTTCTGTGCGGTAAGTCAGCTGAGGATAGCGCGTCCACAATTGGGTCAACGCTTTCTCCATTGAGCCAGCTGTCAAGCCATCGGAGTTTTTGAAATTACCAGCATAGAACTGCATCACGCCCTTGACATCGTGGCGAGTGGCTGCGGCATCAATTTTCGTTAGTGCATCTTTTAGCTGTGCTGGTGCTGTTTCGGGACTTTCAGCTTGAACATTTCTGGCTAATCCTACCGTTAAACCCACCATTAATAGAAAAAGCACTGACCAGCTTAAAGAGCGAGGGTGAGTCTTAGATGCTAGAGATGGATAGAACCGAGTGAGTAAACTGGCTGGATTGTGCATGGGGACTACTAGTAATCGTTTAAGTAGAGAAATTGGCGCTAAAATCCTATTGGCGAAGGATAGTAATATTCGTCAATTTACAACTGATTTTTGATTTTAACTGACCCCTCAGTACTCAGTTGTCCCATTCACTCTTAATCCAGCGCACAAGCTTCTCCAGGAGATACATTTTTCACTTGGTATTCCTTGACTCATCGACACTCTGCCTCCGTTACCTCTAAGTTGGGTACAGAACCCATCGTATCAGCCTCTGGATTGGCAGGTGGGGTACTCCAGTAGATCGACCTATGAATCACCAATTCGAGCGAGATGATGAGCAATCGGCTAGTTATTGCGAGATAGCAGACTTTCTCAGTGAAGCTCGCTATCAAGCGATCGTTGAAGCTCAAAGCGAGCTAATCTGCCGATTTCGTTCGGATGGAACTCTAACGTTTGTCAATCTGACCTACTGTCAGCGTTTTGGCAAGCAACGCCGGGAACTGATTGGAGAAAATGTTTTACGGCTCATCCCACAATCGGAGCGAGAAACCGTTCAACAGCATTGGCGATCGCTTAATCCAGATAATCCAGCCAGAACTTACGAACACCCGATTATTGCTCCTACGGGTGAGATGCCCTCGTACCAGTGGAGTACCCGCGCAATTTTCGATCCACAAGGGCGCTTGTTAGAGTTCCAATCGGTGGGACGAGAGATTGCACTGGCCCAGCCAAGTAACAGTGACCAGTTATCAGGGAACAGCGAACGAGGTAAAGGCTGGGGATTTCTACCCTACCTGAAACCTACCACTCATAGAAGCGGGGGACTCCTGAGATGGGGAGACGGGGGGACGGGGAGACGGGGAGACGGGGAGA
>DATNPC010000837.1:0-3362 GCA_036703375.1 Allocoleopsis sp. | reverse complement strand
AGGAGTTGGAAGTGTTGTGGCTATGGCTGCATAAAACTTTTCACTGCCAGCCACAACAGAGGATTGCTGATAGATGCTCTCAACAGCGGCACCCGGTAATTCTAGAGTCATTGCAGGGGGAATAAGAATCATAGATATCTTAGTCTTTGAGTACCACAAAATCTATTTCTGGAGCCGCTGACCTTATGCAGACATAACAACCAACTTGCCCATAAATGAGAGATGGGAGTTCTTGGCTGGGTACAGTATCCTTAACCTCACAGCGCAATTCTTGCGAAGGGGAAATCGGGCAGTCTACTGGTGTTCACTCCAAATTCAGCCAGGTTTGAATTTCTTGAGCCAACCAAGCACACTCCAGTTCGCTCAACCCCTGGCCGAATGAATAAGGCTGCATACCTGTAATCAGAACCTTTGAACTTTCTTTCGTGCTGCTATGACAGCAGATGTACATAATGTGGGAGATTGCCCCTTGATGGCGAGCAGTTAAGCGGTTGAGCAAACGCTGCTCGATCGCAAAATGGTTCGTTTGACGGTCAAACTCGACTTGCGTGCTGTGGTAGTAAAATCCGATCGCGGCGAGAGCGAGAAAGCCAACAATGAGGAAAAACCCCAGCCCAACTCCCCACGGCGCTCCAATTTGGAACATCAGCCGCAATACAATCAAGAGCAAAAATGTCAGCCAACCGCTGGCCTTCCAGAATCCGTTCTTGGGATTTCTGCTGCGTTCGGGGATGAGAATTTGCAGGCGTTCTGGAGACTTATGGAGTCGAACGCGAGTCCCGAACGGCGGGCGAATTTTTCCACTAGAAGGGAGGGGAGCAAGTGCAGAGTGAGGTTGATGTTGGGCGGGGGAACCGGATTCGAGCGCCTCTAGCGCTTGCCGAGCATTACTCCAGCGACGTTCCAGGGCGGGTTCGGTGAGTTGCTCGATCCAGCTGATAAAATTCGGACTAACCGAAACGCGATCGCGAAATTGAATGCGTAAATCCCGTGAGGGTAAATCAGCCGGTGCCGTGCCGGTGAGTAGATGAATTAATGTCCCGCCTAGGGCGTAGAGGTCAGATGCTGGAACTGTCCGACCGCCAAACTGCTCCAGGGGAGCATACCCATAAGTTCCGACTACTGTAAACGTAGCGCCCTCTTTCACCGCTTGGTCTTGCACCCCACCAAAATCGACTAAGTAGACTTGATGCTCGTTATCCAAAACAATGTTGCTAGGCTTAATATCTCGATGCAGTACTGGCGGACTCAGTTCGTGCAGATAAATCAAAATCTTTAAAACCTGGATGGCAATTTGGCGCACTTGAGGTTCGATCAACCGTTGTTTTTGACCGAGCAATTGCTTTAGGGAGGTTCCGGGGATATACTGTTGAACTAATCCGAACCATAGCGCGCGATCGTCAATCGAGAAGTAATCGCGGTACTTGGGAATTCGAGGATGATTGAGTTGCTTGAGAACTTGTGCTTCCCGCTCAAATAACTTCAGGTCATCCCACTGCACCTCACCACCAAACGTGAGTAGCTTGACAATAACAGACTCGGATGGCGTGGCGTGCAGATCGGCCGCTAGCCACGTTTGACGCCCCGAATTTTGACCCAGTTTTTGTTCGAGTTGATAGCGATCGTGTAAGACCTGTCCTGCTTCCAGCATCTAGCCATTGAGTTGTTGAAGACCAATTTCCTCTAATCTAGCTGCTAGAAATTTGAGTCTGAAGGGCCTCAAACACCTGAAACGATAGTCATTTCTGGAGTCTCGCCAGCTAATCAAGAATCTCAACCAGCAATGACAGGAGGATGGGTACCCATAGCAACAGACCAGCAATCGTCCACCCTCTTTGATGGGCTTTGAACTGTTCGATGCTGCGCCACTTCCGACTTCTCCACGCCCACTCATTCCCCTTGTTGCCCAGCGCGATGGCGACGATGATGACCCAACCTGGAGATGGTATCCAAGCCGTGAGTCCAACCCAAACCTGATTGGTGAGCGGCCACAGCCAAGGCATTAAAAAGGCTCCCCAATTCCAACCCTTGATTTCCTCCGGGACTGAGATGGAGGAGTCTAAGAAATTTCCCGTCCCCGAAGTATTTAGGGATACGACTCGTTGTAAGCTGGGAGATTCTGAAATGCGATCGCGATTATCCTCTGTTACGTTCAGCGTCAGCCCGGATTCCAGTGCTAGCAGAGCCTGAGACGCACTCTCAAATCGTTCTTCTAGAGCTGGTTCGGTGAGTTTCTTGAGCCACTTTACCAGGTCAGGCGCTACGTGTACTCGGTCTTCAAAGCAAATGCGTAAACTCCGTTGCGGCAAGTCAGCTGGTGCCGTTCCCGTCAGCAAATGAATTAACGTGGCACCTAAAGCATAAAGGTCGGATGCGGGTACCGCCCTACCCCCAAATTGCTCCATCGGGGCATAACCGTAGGTGCCTACCACGGTAAACGTTCCTCCTTCTTTTGCCCCTCGATCCTGCACTGCCCCGAAATCCACCAGATAAATTTGGTCGTCCTCGCCCCAAATCAAGTTACTCGGCTTAATGTCTCGATGCAGGACAGACGGGTGCAGGTGATGGAGAAACTCCAAAATGTTCAGAACTTCTCGAGCGATTTTGCGAATTTGTTCTTCACTAAAGCGTTTACCTTGAGTCAGTTGTTCTTTGAGAGATGCGCCAGGGATATAGTCCTGTACCAATCCAAACCAGAGGGAACGGTCATCAATGTGAAAATAATCGCGATATTTGGGAATTTGGGGATGATTCAGCTGTTTGAGGACTTGTGCTTCTCGCTCAAATAGTTTTAAATCATCCCACTGCACATTACCGCCAAAGGCCAGAAGTTTGACAATGACCAATTCAGGCGGTGATACTCCAATATCCTCAGCTAGCCAGGTTTGACGCCCTGCATTGTGCCCCAGTTGGCGCTTGAGCTGATAACGCTCATTGAGTATTTGTTCCGCTTGCAGCATCTCGCTCTTGATTCCTCACAAGCCCTATTCCCTCTAATCTAGCTAAGGAGGTCGGTGAAATTAAACATTTAGGGGTTAGGGGTTGCTGCGAATTGTCCCAAATACTCTTGCCGCCATTTAGTATCGGCTTTGCGGTTAGTTGGCAATTCCAAAACTCGGATGCCTGTGGTAGGGAGTGGATTTAATAGCAACTGCAACTGTTCCCACGATTCAATCCGCTGATGTTCTATCCCATAGGTGAGACATAATTGGGCAAAATTAACGTCTTGAGGTGTGGCAAAAAATTCTTCAAACGGTGGGTCAAATTTGGAGATGGGCAACATTTCAAAAATACCGCCGCCGTTATTATTGATTAAAACAAGGGTTAAATGACCCACAAATTTGTTTTTCAGGAGAAAGCCG
>DATNPC010000836.1:0-3504 GCA_036703375.1 Allocoleopsis sp. | reverse complement strand
TCTTGAAATCGGAACAAGCTTAATCGAAACCCTCGCTCACTTACCGGAAGAACAAGCAAAAGCTATAGAGCTTTGGAAACTCGCACTGTCTGGGCAAGAATTTACTGCCATTCAAGAATTTGGCGATATCACCCGCGATCGCAAATATTACGAAATTAGCTTTAGCAGTATCCGGGATGATAGCGGGAAGCTTCTAGGTTCAGCGCAAATTGCCAGGGATATTAGCGATCGCATCCGCGTCGAGAAGCACATCCAAGCCTCACTGCAAGAAAAAAATGTATTGCTCAAGGAAATTCACCATCGAGTAAAAAATAATTTGCAAATTGTGAGTAGCCTCCTGGAAATGCAGTCCAAGCGAACCCAACAGCAAGAGGCAGCCCTAGCCTTGAAAGATAGCCAGAATCGAGTTGCCTCGATCGCACTGATTCATGAAAAACTTTGCCATTCTGATAATTTAGCGAAAATTCGGTTCGTTCGATACATTCTCGATTTGACAGAGCATCTATTTGATATTTATAACGTCAGCTCCAATCAGGTGAAACTCAATCTTGACGTTGATAATATCTTCCTCAACATTGATACAGCCATGCCCTGCGGTTTAATTATCAATGAACTGATTGCCAACTCACTCAAATACGCCTTTCCCAACAAGCGTAAAGGTGAAATTGAGGTAAAATTTCATGTCACCAACGATGGACTGATGTCGCTCATTGTCCGCGACAACGGCATCGGCCTACCCAAAGACTTGGATATCGAGACAACGTCATCCTTAGGACTAACTCTAGTTCAGGGGTTAGTCGAGCAGCTAGAAGGAACGCTCGAACTCGATCGCGATCGAGGAACTGAATTTCAGATTACCTTTCCAGGAGAGGGAACCTAGTTAGCTCGTTACCTGTTTTACCCCGATCTGGTGCTCTCCCTGACCAGTCTGGATAAAAACAGTTGCTAGTGAGATAGCATTGCGATCGCTGGTTGATTGAGGTAGCTCAACATCGCGGGATCGTGTTCAAAAATGAATTCGCTATAGTCAGCAAGGTTATCCAGCCCGACTAAATTTAAGATGATTTCAGTAACTAACCAAATTGTTGTTTTAACAAATACCTTTTTCCACTGGCCTTTCATTGTATTACCCCCTGGGAGAGAGAGGAGGTTCGGTGTCTAGAGGAAAGAACCTCTCATTTATCTCTTCAGCTCTGTTTCTGTTTTTTACGCAAAGCTGAGAGTGTCTCCGGGAAACTATAGTAGGGGCGATTCATGAATCGCCCCTACAACTATAAATAACCCGCCAAGAACTTAAGTTCTTGGCTAATAGCTAAAGTCCACTAAAGTGGACTAAAATTCTTACCCAGTCGTCTTTAGACGACTTTAGCTATTAGCCAGGGGTTTAAACCCCTGGCGGGTTATTGCGACTGGTGCAGGAAGTCTATTGACTGGTTTCAGACTGACAACGGCTCTTGACAATGTTGCTGAATCACCTGACAGCACTCTGCTACCGATGCTCGTTCCTTCATAGCCTCTGCCAGTGCTTCATATGCCGTCCAGTGGTTTTGGAGAATCGTGCGAGCTTGCTGCATTGACCAACGCTCTTTCAGGGAAAACTCATTGACAGGACGACCGACCGATGCTAAGGCAGTTCTGAGTTTCTCTCGGTCTTCTTCACCCCCCTGAGCGCTGCCGTAGACTAGGGTTTCAGCGGCAATTCCAGCCATCCACACCGTGCAGAAGCGCTCTAAGGTTAATCGCATTTCTGGTACGTTCAAGGCATCGGGGGACAGCTTCTCTGAATCAAAGGTGACGCCACCTAAACCGGGTTGCCCTTGCTTGAAGGCTTCCCAAGCGGTAAGAGTGTAGCCAGTGATGGGAATTCCTAGGAAGTAGGCAACGAGAAAGTGTCCGGCTTCGTGTCGCAAAACGCGATCGCGATGCTCGCTATTGGCACCCGCCAGCAAATCTAGCAGCAGATTAGCTCCCGTGCCGCGAAAGCGGAAGCTATCGAGCGTTGCAATGCTCAAAATACTCAGCGTTGCCACAGCAGGAATGGCGGGTGAAATGTTCAACATCGGGCCGAGCAGAGCCGAGAGGGTCATGCCAAAGATGCTAATGGCAACCAAATTCAGAGCGGTTTGCTGCATGAGATTCGCGGTTAGTGCTTCACTTCTACCTATTACTTTAATAGTTGTAAAGTTTTTTTACACTAACTCTCTCCCCATTCTCCCCGTCTCCCCGTCTCCCCGTCTCCGTTTCTGCATTACAGGCGTTCATTGCGTAGCGTGCAACGCACGCAGATTGAACTCTTGCAACAGGGGTACCTTGTCTGTCTTCTCCCACGGCACTGTGTCGAGATCGATCCGACCGACATGGCCGTAGGCAGCTAACTCTCTGTAGAACCAACCTTTTGCGATCGCAGGTAGGAATCTCAAGTTAAACTCTCGGATAATCCCTGCCAGGCGGAAATCAAAATGCTTCTCCAGTAGGGCTGTAATGTCTTCATCGGGAATTTTACCCGTGCCGAAGGTTTCGACCTGAATGCTGACGGGGCGAGAAAGCCCAATTGAGTAGCTCAACTGCACTTCGCATTCGTCCGCCAGCCCTGCGGCTACGACATTTTTCGCCGCATACCGAGCGACATAAGCGCCGACGCGATCGATTCGCGTTGGGTCTTTTCCACTCAAGGCCGCGCCACTGTGCCGCGAATATTCTCCATAAGTATCGATCGCATTTTTCCGACCCGTTAACCCCGAATGAACCGATGGGCCTCCGATGACAAAGGGATCGTCAGAGTCGATGAATATCCTGGTATTTTCATCTGGCTTAATCAGCTCATTTTGGAAAACGACATCGATGACGGTTTCTCGGATATCCTGCTGAAGTTGAGTTAAATTCGGCACCTCGGCAGCAAAGAGCTTGTTTTGGCTGCCAATGACTGTAATGCTGTGGATGCGGCGCGGTTTGCGATCGCAAAATTCGATCCCGACTTGGGTTTTTCCATCCGGAGCCAGATACGGTAGTATCTTCTGAAGTCTTACCGTATTCAATCGCTTAGCGAGTTGGTGGGCTAACCAGATAGGCAACGGCATCAGGGCAGCGGTTTGATTGCAGGCAAAACCAAAAACTGTCACCTGATCTTTGACCGGAATCAGTTCGATCTCAGCTTCCGACAGCGTGTGCTCGTCCCCATAATGAGTCTCGCTCGGCGGCAGTTCCTTCAAGCTGGTGACGATGCTACAAGTCTTACCATTAAAATCAGGCTCGTCGTATCCAACTTGCTCGATCGTCTGTCTGGCGATTTTGGTCAAATCCACGATCGCTTCGGAGGCAAACCGAGCGGCAATAAACACGATGGCTGTCGATACCGCACATTCGGTAATCACCCTAGAAAAGGGGTCTCGCCGCAGGAAATGGTCTACAATCGCATCGCTAATGCGATCGCAAAGTTTATCCGGATGTCCTGGGGTGACGGATTCCGATGTAAACATGAAGTCTCTTTTCATATATTTTCCCCTT
>DATNPC010000835.1:0-2892 GCA_036703375.1 Allocoleopsis sp. | reverse complement strand
GATATTCCCAAGCCTGAATATCTCGTGCCGACCAATCGTTGACTAAACAGAGCCCGAAAATGTGTTCTTCTGCATTTGCGATCGCAATTGGTTTTCCCTGCTCATTTCCGGCACCCACAAAGAACCCGACTTCGAGTTCGTAGTCCAAAAGTCGAGATGGGCCAAAGCTCGGCGTTGCTTCTTCAGGACGCTTTGTCTGACCTTGTGGCCGCTTGACCAAAGTCCCACTAGACACGATAGATGAAGCACGCCCGTGGTAAGCGATGGGTACATATTTGTAGTTCGGCAGCAGAGGATTATCGGGACGGAACAGCTTTCCCACATTCGTGGCATGGAAAATCGAGGCGTAGAAATCCGTATAGTCGCCGATAGTGGCAGGTAATAGAAGTTCAGCCTCGGACATGGGGATGAGAATCTCTCCTTCTGGAAGAGTCTTTTGCCCGTCATATCGCAACAGTTCGCTCAACCTAGAACGCAATGAAGATGAAGCTTCACTTCCCAATGCCATCAAAGAATTCAAGTGGGGTGATTTACATGCCTCTTGCAACACTTCAGGAAGTTCTTGAAGGAGTCCTGTTTCAATACATCGGCTCAAATCTAAAATTTGGTTTCCAATCGCAATTCCAATTCGTGAGGGTTCAGCACGATTAGCACTTCGGAACACTCCAAACGGCAGGTTCTGGATAGGAAAATCGGTATCGTTTTGATTCGCCGATTCTACCCAACTGCGTAAATTCAGGTCGTGGGTGGCATCAAGGGGACGAGTCATAAATCTATGGGGGCTGGGGAAGCTGGGGAGGCAGAGGGGGCAAGAGATGTAGATTGAGTCCTAAATTAGCTCAATAGCTTCAGTTGCATGAGGTCGTCTATTGGTTCTTGGAAAGAACAGGAACCGAAGGAACGGAAGAACTGTTGTCGAGCTTCCTCGATCTGTGCAAGGCTAAGTTTGCGATCGCTCCACTCAATACCATCTTTATTGAAGTGAAACCTCTCGATCGCAGATTCCTGAAGAATCGTTACAGTCTCTTCTGGTGTTACATTCTGCCCATAAACGAGTGCTGCCAAAATAGTAACATTCAGGAAGCCATGCATTTTGCCGGAAGGGCTGTCTGGCTCGTATGTCAAGTGATATTCGTTGGGCAAGGGGTGGTGCAAGCCAGCGGTTGCTTTAAACGGAACTCTAGCTTTAGCAAATGCCGAGATACACTGAGACAGTTGAGTCACGCTGGGAAACGCCTCGGCAGTTATGCCTCCTGTTCGGATTTTCGCCGACGCACTGATTTTCTGCAAAACCGATAGATATGGCCCTAAGTCACTATTGAGGGGAATTTCAAAAAATACATCAACTCCAGCAGGGAGAAGAGGGAAAACTCTCTCGATTTCTTCGGGTGGAAGTGGAGGAATTTCGAGGGCTGCGATCGCGATTTGGCGATTATCTTGGAGAGAACGCACGCGATCAATGTCCAACTCTACATCTTTGGATAAAATTGCACTCAGCGACCACTGCTTTAACGGGAACGCAGGCAGGAGTTCTTCCAACTCGTGCGATCGGGAGATTGGCACGACAAAATGACCCAACATCCAATTGTCGGAAGCCATCTGATATTGAGCGTAGTTTGCCATAGCTTCCCTCATTCCAAGTTTCGCTGGTGGGAAAAGTCCAGCGTAGTCTACTACTGATGAGAGAAGTGCCTTTACCGATGCGAGCATTGAATATAAGTGGAGGAAGCTAATCTGTGGTTCTTGTTCCCCCTTTAGCAAGGGGGGTTAGGGGGGTAGTGCAAGATGTCAGATGACAGATTTAGGACAGTCATAACCCGCTACCTAATCGTTTCTTAAGGTCACGAATTGCAGCACTAGTGTTGCGTTCATAAGCAATCTGGAGACATCGAGCGATTGCTTCTTGTACCTGAATTTCAGGAAAATAGAGGCTTTTTTCCTGAAGTTTATACTCTTCCCCTTGCAACTGGTAAATCAACAATTGCTTTTTGCGAAATAGCCAAACTTCAGGCACTCGATACGGCAAATAATCATTGACGTTAGAATAACTCGTCACGTCAATTTCCAGTACCAAATCTGGTGGGGGTTCGCTGCTCCAATCAATTCGCTCTTTGCCAGAAACCGCTTCCCAATTGTCAATGTAGAAACAATAGTCTGGCTCAATGCCACTTTCTTCGGGCAGTTCCATCGTTACGGGGGTAAAGGCATCGTATTCCCGCCCGGTGTAATCTAGAAGCACTTTGATAACGTCAGCAATCAGACTCGCATCTCGTCCATGCTTGGGCAGAGGAGACATGAGCAATACTTCTCCATCGCGATACTTGATTCGAGGAAGGGAGCCATCCCCTCGTTGCTGACACAGAGTTTGATACTCTTGCCAGGTTGCAGGCAGCCGCACTACTGCGCCTGCTGGCAGTTGGATTTTTTCGGGTGAGACGAGAGCAAACATGGCTGAAACTCCCTTGCGTAACCGCTTAGTGCAATGATACCGAGATTTTTGACACATTGCGCTGATACTGATATGTCAATGTTTGGGGTCTTGGTTAAGCTGATAGAGGGTTGGCTAAGTGACCACGAGGCACAACATAACCCCTCTGCCAGAAAAGGCAAAGGGATAGAGGATGACAGTGACGATTAACTATCTATGAGATTAAAGAAATCAAAGAACGCTGCTGAAGAAGAATTAGTAATGCTCATAAATGAAGGTTACGAAATTGTTAATTTCATGAACGGAGATTACCAAGATAAACTGTAAGGATTCAGGTCAGGGTAATAAGGATTAGGGGGGAAGGCTTCGCCCCCTTTTAGGATGAGCGAATACGGCTGCTTTGAGTAGCGAAGGCTTTCCCCCCTCAGCTCCAGGCAAGGCAAAAGTGACCAGGAGTGGACTGA
>DATNPC010000834.1:0-3732 GCA_036703375.1 Allocoleopsis sp. | reverse complement strand
ATGAAATCCGCTAAGCCGAGAGCATCACCGTTACAGAAACTTTCACCACAACGGCCTTCAGTGACAATCGTTCGGAGATAAGAATGAGGTTCGCAGATTGCTGCAATCGGACGCCCAGCTGCCAAAGCGGCGTATAACTTGCTGGGTGCGACCAATCCTTCCATACCAAAACTCACGCTGACTAAAGACAAGTCACAAGCGGTCAGGGAATAGGGTAGGTTCTGCTTATCCTGATAGGGCAAGAACTGGCAATTGTGCAAGCCGAGTTGGCTGGCTTGTAATTGGAATGCTCTGTTTTTAGCCCCATTGCCGATGAAAACGAACCGAATGGGTTCTTGTTGTAGAAGTTTGACCGTTTCCAGAATCGTCTCTATATCATGACAGTGACCCATATTGCCGGAATAGAGAACGGTAAACGTGTCTACCAAATTGAGGGTTTGGGCAAACCGATTCTGAGACTTAGAGATCGGTACAATCCAATTTGGGTCAGCCCAATTATGAATGACTGTAATTTTATGGCTAACTTCTGGACATTTTGCTAGGACTCGATCTTTCATCGAAGGACTGAGGACGATAATTTTTTGAGCCTGCTGCCAAATGCGGCAGTTCAGAGCATCCCAGAGGCGCACTAACCAGTGGTGACGAGAGACGACATTGAGTTGAGTGGCGACATCAGGATAGAGATCGTACAGTAGACAAACATACGGTACACCAAAGCACTTATTGGCTAAGTATCCCAGAACGGGTAAAAAGGGAGGAGCGGTCGTGAGGAGCAAAACGTCACCGCGACTGTTACTCTTAAGTAGATGCAGTCCCGATCGCAGACAAAACAGCAGTCCATTGAGTGCTTTGCCCCGAATCCGCTTAAACCAAATCCGAGTCGCACGCGATCGCTGAATCACAACCCCACCAGAATGCTCAATTGCTGGCGCAGAGGCTTTTTGGAACGCATAACCCGGTTGCCCTGTAAATACTTGAACTGACAGACCCAGTTGTCTCAACTGAATGGCTAGTTCTTCTATCAATTGACCCGTTGCAGCATAGTCAGGCGGATAAAACTGCGTAATAATTGACAGTTCGATCGCTCTGCTATGCCGTACTAGAGTTTTTCTGTTGCTCATTTCGCCTCGCTACTGAGTCGGGTAGGGGTTTTCACCGATCTTTCCCTTCTGCTGTTGGTTTGTTATCAAACCTTAAACACCAGCAGACTGTGAAAGTAAATCGAAGAGAGTGTTGTCCCAAACTGCATTGCCCTGTATTCTCGTTAACCTTAGATTGACGTCTCAGCGTTTGAGAGAGATGGGTTTATCGCAACACTTGCCTACAAATGACTGGGGCACAAGCTATGACTTCTCCCGTAAACGCAGCACTTGACTAGAAACTGCGCTTGTCAGATGTAGTGTGGACTGGCGTTTTATAAAATACCGCTTTTTCATCAAGTCGTTTATCCTGACGAGTGCCACAGGCACTGTATCAGTTAGTGGTAAGGCTTGTTCGGACCAGTTTGATACTTACCTGCAACCCATCCAGTCTTTCTCTATCTTGAGTAGAGGAAATTGCGATCGTCATAATCGTTGCACTAACAAACGAATTGGTATCGGAGGAGGAGAGTAGCTTGCGATCCAAGTTAAAAGAGTCATTAATTTTGATTAGTCTTCTAGCAAATAATAATTTTGTTGTCACATTGCACCCCCACTAGAAGATAACTATCGACAATCAGACTCTTGAGAGCTTGCAAAGAGTGTCCTCTCCAACTCAGTACTTGTGTGAATGGGATCTGTCCTTGCTAGCCGTTTCTCCAAGTCTTGAGAAGAATAGCATTACTGTTCTTGAGCAAACATCAGCAGTTTTGAATTATGGGTCTAGATGGAGATTATCAGCCGTTGTTACCTAACGGCAACGGTAAACAGCTGTCCCAGTTGTCTTCACTCTATACAGCTGACACGTCTGAGCTTGACAAAGACAAATTCGATCTCGGTCAGATCTTAGCGGTCGCTCGCCGCCGGTTTATCATTATTGCCGGTGTGGCTATTGCTGTATCGTCTGGAGTTGTCTCTAGGGTATTGAAACAAGTACCCATCTATCAAGGTAAATTCCAGCTATTAGTTGGGTCAGTTTCCGGTGAAGACAAAGTTGAGGAACTCACCCAATCCCTCAGCAAAACTGCTAGCGTTCAAGTCGAGGGACCGGACTACGAGACTCAGATTCAAGTTTTGTGGAGCTCTCAAGTGATGGCTCCCATTGTCAAGAAAATACAAACTCGTTATCCAGAAATTGATTACGGCACTCTCCGCAGCAAACTGGCAATTGCCCGACTCGCACAAACCAAAATTTTAGAGGTTAGCTACCAGGATTCAGACCCAAAAAAAATTCAGTTTATCTTAGAGCAAGTCGCTGACGGTTATCTCGATTACTCAAAGACGGAGCAGCGGACTGCTCTATCACAAGGAATAAAATTTGTCAATGTTCAGACTGAGGCTCTCAAACAGCGAGTTGAAGATCTTCAGCAGCGAATCCAAAATTTGCGGCAGAATTACAAAATTGTCGATCCAGAATCTCAGGGTCAACAGTTAACAGGTCGTGCTGGCGATCTGGCTAAACAACGACAAGAGACTGAAAGTCAATTGGGCGAAGCGCAAAGGCTCTACGCCGAGTTACAAGATCAGTTGGCTCAGTTGGGGGTCACACCACAACAAGCGCTCGCCTCATCAGCGCTGTCAGAAGCACCTCGCTATCAACAATTACTCAACCAGCTGGCTGATGTACAAAGTAAGATTGCCAAGGAGTCAGCGCGGCTGACAGATGACAACCCACTCCTGGTGAGACTGCGCGAAGAGGAGCAACGATTACAGCCTTTAGTGCAACAGGAAGCGGCAAAAGCGATCGGTAACGCCCCCTCTGGTGTCCCCGAAAATGCGGAATCCCTGGCTTCCCCCAGTGCCATCCGCTCGGATCTTACCCAAAAGCTAGTCGAGACAAGGAACCAATTGCAGGTTCTACAGGTTCGCACCAAAGAGCTTGCCAACGCAGAAACCACAGTAAGTCAGCAACTCAAGGATTGGCCAATCATTGCCCGTCGGTACACCGATTTACAGCGTCAACTCAGCGTGGCAACAGAAAGCTTAAACCGCTTTCTTGCCGTACAGGAGAAGCTGCAAATTGAGGAATCCCAAAAAACTCCCCCTTGGCAGAAGCTGTCCGAACCCCAAACACCCCAGTCCCCCATCTCGCCCAATGTACCGCGCGGTGTTTTACTCGCTGCGATTGCGGGGTTAGTGGCTGGTGCAGGAGCCGGACTGCTGGCAGAAAAGCTGGATAAGGCGTTTCATTCACCCGAAGAACTCAAAGACAAAACTGGTTTACCCGTATTGGGAACCATTCCGCATACCAAGGATCTCAAAGCAGGCAGCGCGAACCCCACTGGTGGTCTGTTGCCAGAGGCTGATAATTTAGAGGTGAAACTCGGTGGTCGGTCTTATCATTACATGGCCTCTCCATTTTTAGAGTCATTTCGATCTCTTCACACAAACCTGCAATTTTTGAGTCCTGATGAACCGATTCGTTCATTAGTCATTAGTTCTTCTGTACCGGCAGATGGGAAATCTACCGTTACTACATACCTAGCACAAGCAGCAGCAGCCATGGGGCAACGAGTGTTGCTCGTGGATGCGGATTTGCGGCGGCCGACGATTCATGAAAAGACAGATTTGCCAAACGTGTGGGGACTGAGCA
>DATNPC010000833.1:0-3506 GCA_036703375.1 Allocoleopsis sp. | reverse complement strand
CTAGTCAGAAACAACAGGACATTTTATTTTATCGTTCTGTTTTCCGAACAACTGTCCTTGAAACGTGTAATCTTGTAGAGTTACCCATCCTAATCTGTCTTGAGAAAGAGCAGGAACAGTTCTTAAATCTATCTGTAGATGGAGCCAATACAGCGCGCTCGTGCATCCATAATGAATTCATCGGAGTAGTTTAGTTCTTCGTCTAGCGTTGCTCGAACGCATCCGCTCCTGTCCAAGCTTTGTTGCCTTCTGTCTCCTGTCTGCTTGCACTAGTTTTTCGGCAAACTTGCAAATAACGCCACAAAGTTGCAGTTGACCGGCTAAAGTTGCAGATTCCCCTTACTAGATTCAGTAGTTTAGCGTAGAAGGGTTCAGCAGATCTCCCGTATTCGTGGTTAGCGACGATCGCTTATTGTGGAATTACGTAGACCAATTCGATCTGTCCTTACCCGATTTCCCTCCTAGTCACACGGGTTACCCTAGGCAGCACAGCTCGAGTGCATCTCCACATTGCTCGTAGCTTAGTGCATCTCAACAGAGTTTAAGTTACGAATTTTACCTTTTCAACAAGCTAAAATCTAGCTTTCTCTCGGCTACGAAGCATAGCATATCTACTCTATATGTGCCACACCTAACCAGGAAAATAGACTCGGCTAGCTCTATTCCTGTTCAGACATGATGATGAGTGGCAATTGCTGCATTAATGGTACAAGCTGCTGCCTAAGCTCTTTCCCAACAGCAGTGGGAGAAAGAGCGGTCAAACTAACTGAGATTTGAGCAAGCGATCGATTCTCCACGTTTGCGACTGCTGCATCAAGCGCTCATCGTTGTAGGCTAGCACCTAAATTTCAGCTGACATGTCTGCTTGGCGAACAAAGATGGCAAAGATGAAGGCGATTGAGCGCTGCCACATGTATCACAGAAATTTGTCAACTCGTCATCTTGAAAACATTAATGAAGATAGAATTGCCACTAGAAACGTCGATACCCCAACTCAGTCGTGTTCCCGCCAAAAAAAGCCAATCCGTTGCTCTGCAATGGTTTTCTAACTTACCTGTCAGAGGCAAGCAGCTGACAGGGTTATTTACCTCAGAGATTATCTCGATTGTTGGATTGGTAGGAGTGGGCGCTGTATTGATTGTGGCAGCAGGCCGCACTCAATTACTCCGGCAAGCGGAAGCTGAATTGGCAGTGGCGACGACTAACTACAATACGAAAATTGACCAAATTGGTGTTGGTTTTCGCAGCCAATCGGATAATTCGGCAGTGATTGCCGCCGCCAAAATTCATGTCAAAGGTCAAACCCTAACGCCCGATTTGCAAGCTCAGATTAAGCACATTCTCAGCAGCGAGCTTGAAGCGAATCAAATTGAATATGCCACGCTGGTAGGGAAAGATTTACGAATTATCGCTAATGCCAATACCAACCGAACTGGGGAGACATTCGATCCGAACAACTTAGTCAGTGAAGTGTTCAAAAATCCCCAGCAGATTAAAGCTAGTCAAATCGTTACTTGGGCTGAATTAGAAAAAGAGTCACCGCCACTACCGAAGGGGTTTACGAAACAAGACGCCTTAATTCGCTACACTATTACCCCGGTAAAAGACTCAGAAACTGGAAAAGCGATCGCAGTCTTGGTCGCTGGAGATATCGTCAACGGTAAGTTGCCAATTGTCGAGAATACCTTGAGTGCGTTTGGCGGGGGCTACAGTGCCGTCTATACTCGTAACGCTTCAGGGAAATTTACCTTAGCGACCTCTTTAGACCAAGGTAGAGCGACATCGCTCAAGCAAGCTCAGTATGGAGTTCCCCTAGTCGATACCTCAATTTTAGACAAAGCGGTTGCTACACCAGGAACAACCGTCACGTCACGAGAGGTGGCAGGAACGCAAAGCTACACGATGGCAGCGAAAGCTCTGACCGATTTTAGCGGCAAGCCCGTTGCTGTTTTAGTGCGGGGAACGCAGGAAACTGCACTCAACAAGCTGTTGGGTGAAAGCTTGCTCGTGCAGATCGTGATATCTGGCCTAACCTTAACCATCGATGTGATGTTGGCAATGTTGCTCGGACGCACGATCGCTCAACCGCTAAAGAATCTGCAACGAACAGCCAAGCAATTTGCCAGTGGCGATCGCACCGTGCGGGCTGAGGCAAGCGCCACGGATGAAGTGGGCGAACTGGCACAAACGTTTAATGAACTAGCCGAGAGTGTCGTACTCGGTGAAGCTTCTTTAGCCGAACAGGCTCGTCGCCAGTTAGCCGAGGCCGATCGCCTGCGTTTATACGCCAAGTTTACCAGTAGCATTTACAAATCTTTACACTCAACCGATATCCTTCGCAACTCTGCTGAAGGAGTACGGATCGTGTTGCAAACCGATCGCGTTGTTCTCTATCGCTTCAATCCGGACAAGCGCAGCGGAACAGTGGTGGCAGAATCCGTGGCCCACGGTTGGGCGAAGGCAATGGGACAAACGATCCATGACCCCTTAGTGCCAGGAAGTGTCGAACGCTTTAGAAGCGGTCAGATCTGGACGTGCAATAACGTTAAGGACGCTGTTTTATCCGACTGTCACTGCGAAATCCTCAAGCGCTTGCAAGTCAAAGCCAACATGGTTGCTCCAGTGTTGCAAAATGGCGAACTCGTCGCCTTATTATGCGTTCACCAGTGCTCTAGCCCCCGCACTTGGCAGGATGAGGAAATTGATATATTTCGACAATTAGCCGCTCAAATTAGCTTTGCCCTCAACCAAGCTCATCTGCTCGAACAGCTAGAGGGTTCGCGCCAAGACGCCGAACAAGCCCGCACCAAAGCGGAATTGGTGTCTCAACAAGTCGAGCAAGCCCGCCAAAAAGCCGAACGGATTTCTGAGGAACAGCGCCTGCAAAAAGAAACACTGCAACGCCAAGTGGTGGAATTGCTCGGTGATATCGAAGACTCTGCCCGAGGCAACCTCACCGTGCGAGCTCGCGTGACAGAAAGTACAATTGGTACCGTTGCTGACTTTTTCAACGCGATTATTGAGAATCTGCGGGAAATTGTCACGCAAGTGCAACTGGCATCGAGTCAAGTCCACACCTCTCTGCGAGACGACGAACGGGCCGTTAGTCAACTGGCCGAACAAGCGATCGCGCAAACTGAAGAAATCACCCGAACGCTGGACTCGGTCGAACAGATGGCTCATTCCATCGAAGGCGTCGCTCGCAATGCCAGCCAAGCTGCCAGCGTCGCTCGCACGGCTGCCACGGCGGCTGAAGCGGGTGGGGTTGCAATTGATAGCACTGTGACCAATATCCTCAATTTACAAACCACCGTTGTGAAAACGGCGGATAAGGTCAAACTCCTGGGCGAATCCTCCAAACAAATCGCCAAAGTCGTGTCCTTAGTGCAGGGTATTGCCCTCCAAACCAATTTGCTGGCGATTAATGCTGGCATTGAAGCCAGCCGTGCGGGGGAAGAAGGGCAGGGCTTCCGAGTTGTTGCCGAACAAATCGGCGACTTAGCGAC
>DATNPC010000832.1:0-4403 GCA_036703375.1 Allocoleopsis sp. | reverse complement strand
CTTTGCATGAAGACTTCCCGGCGCACGAGCAAGGGATACCGCTTTATGGGCATAGCATCCTCAGCTCTGATAGTGCTACTGTTTAGCAGCATTCCTATGCGTCTCGCGATCGCATCCTACCAAGCCCCCCAACCCCAAGCTATTCTTACTCTGGGTGGACCTCCAGAACGCGAAGAGTTTACTGCTCAATTTGCGAAACTCCACACTTCACTGGATATCTGGCTGTCTACTGGCTCGAACTATAAGATGGCGCAAGAGATTTTCAGATCGGCAGGTATTCCGGATGAAAGAGTACATCTCGATTGGCGTGCTGTTGATACCGTGACGAACTTTACTACTCTGCTCGGTGATTTCAAGCGTCGAGGCATTCAGCATCTGTACCTACTGACTCAAGATTTTCACATGCCGAGGGCAAAAGCGATCGCTACCATTATTCTCGGTAGCCAAGGCATCGCTTTCACCCCCGTCCCTATCCCTTCACACGAACCCACTGAAACTAGATTTCACATCCTGCGCGATATCGGTCGTTCTATCGTTTGGCTTTTCACGGGTCGTACCGGGGCCAGCCTCAAAACCAAGATTGACTATGCCAACCGATATCTCAGCAAGTACAGCCTGTTGCCTCCTGTTAATGCAAAAAGTGGCGCACGCCTGTGAACACCATCACTAGACCTAACTCGTTGGCCGCTTGAATGGAATCTTTGTCCCGCAGGCTGCCGCCAGGTTGGACAATCGCTGTAATTCCGGCTGCTGCTGCTGTCCGCACTGAGTCATCAAAGGGAAAGTAAGCATCACTGGCGAGGAATCCCCCTTTGGCTTTTTCCCCAGCTTGTTCCAAGGCAAGTTTGACAGAACCAACGCGATTCATTTGACCGGCACCCACACCAAGTGTAGTGCGATCGCGTGTCACGACAATAGCATTGGATTTAACGTGCTTGCAAACCTTCCAGGCAAACAATAATTCGTCTAATTGCTCCGGTGTCGGTTGCTGTTGGGTCACGACTTGCCATTGCTCGGGAGGTGTCAGGGTTTCGTCCGCCGCTTGCGCGAGAAACCCACCCGCGATCGCTTTCACGGTATGCTGAGGGCTAGTGCTGAAATCGGGCAGCAGTAACACGCGTACCTTAGACTTAGCCGCGAGAATCGCTTGGGCATCGGGTTCACAACTGGGTGCTACGACACATTCCAAGAAGGTTTTAGTTAACGCTGTTGCCGTTGCCGCATCAATTGGTTGGTTTAAGGCGACAATCCCACCAAATGCTGAAACGGAGTCAGCGTTGAACGCTTTTTCGTAAGCTTCTGAAAGTGTCGTTCCTACCGCAACCCCACAGGGATTCGTGTGTTTGAGAATTGCGGCGGCTGGGGTATCGGTAAATTCAGCAATGATGCGTCTGGCGGCTTCTAAATCTACCAAGTTGTTGTAACTGAGTTCTTTTCCCTGAAGTTTAGTGGCTGCTGCCCATCCCGTCGGGACAGTTCCCGATTGATACCAAGCGGCGGGCTGATGCGGATTCTCGCCATAGCGCAGCGCTTGCAGTTGCTGCCCAGATAGTGTAAATCGTTGGGGTAGGGATGATTCAGGCGTTTCACCAACAGGAGTTTGACCGATTAGATAGGATGCGATCGCTTGGTCGTAAGCAGCGGTGTGAGAAAATGCTTCAATCGCGCAGCTTTGACGAAACTCGGTTGAGGGTGCGCCCCCATGCTGGCGCAACTCTTGGAGGTAAGCGTCGTATTGGTTTGGGTTACACAGGACGGTCAGGTGAGCGTAGTTTTTCGCTGAAGCCCTCAGCATCGCTGGCCCCCCGATGTCAATCTGCTCGATTGCCTCAGCTAGCTGAACTCCTGGTTTAGCAATAGTCTGTTCAAAGGGATAAAGATTGACGACTACCAAATCGATCGGACGGATCGACTGTGCCTCCAAATCGGCTACATCCTGCGGCAAGTCCCGACGCGCCAGAATACCGCCATGAATGCGGGGATGCAGGGTTTTCACTCGTCCACCTAAAATCTCAGGCGAACCCGTGTAATCAGACACTTTAGTTACTGGCAGTCCGGCGGCTTGCAGCGATGCTGCCGTTCCACCGCTGCTGATCAGATCGAACTCAAATTCCTCAACTAACTGACGGGCAAAATCAATTAGCCCCGTTTTATCAGACACACTCAGCAGTGCCAAACGTCCCATGACCGATCGCGTCCCCCCGCTCTGTAACAAATCAGCAGTCTTCCATTATTGCAGCATATAGGCAATTGAGTGCATCAGGCAGACGAGCGATCGAGGCTTATCCGTTATCACTAACCACTGACTGCGAACCCAAATTAAAAAGCTCAACCTTAGTTTTTGTACAACTCCTCAAAATAACTGAAACCCGCGTTTAGGAAAGCGATCGCATCAGCGAGTGGCTTTCCTATCCACGGGTTTCACAACAATAACTTATTGGGTAACCTTCAAAAAATGACTTGCCTCAACGGCTATGTTAAAACCTCAGAAAGGCCAAGCCAATGCATCTGGGTAAACGATATTAATCGCAATCAACAGTGCAGCTTGTGCTGAAAGGAAAAGAACCAGTAGAACGGGTGACAGAGAAAGCCACCTTAGCAATCCGTTTTCCATGAACAATTCTCCAAAAGTAGTATGAAAGTGAAATTGCAATTAGCGTGGTGAAACGGGAATCTCTTCGTCTTTAGCTGTCAATTCTCCGGAAAGGAGTTCTTTGACGGCGGCTAACGGCCAGATGAAGCCGCTTAACATGAACTTGAGAGCGCGAGGTACGTCAATGACAACTTCTTTTTCTTCAGGGTTAGCTTCTTTCTTGATATCAATCAAGTAAGAACGACCTACCCAGCCGATCCAACCGGCAATATAGAGAAATAGTATGCTGGGAATTAAAAATTCATCAGCGTGAGCGAGGCTACCATCTGGAACTAAGTGAGGTAACCCTTCAGGACCACAAAGGAAGTGGTCAGAATAGCGATCGAAGCGGTTTTCTCCGGATTTGGGATCGCCAACAGTATCTTTAGCCTGCTTAGCCCGTTGTTGAAATGCCTTAGATTCTTTGCAAGGCACGAGCGAAGTTACATCAGCCGAAGCTGGTGTTACAAAACTAAACCACAGAGAAAC
This sequence comes from Allocoleopsis sp., assembly GCA_036703375.1. Taxonomy (GTDB): domain Bacteria; phylum Cyanobacteriota; class Cyanobacteriia; order Cyanobacteriales; family Coleofasciculaceae; genus DATNPC01. Next base: position 1,282 of record DATNPC010000832.1, on the reverse strand, counting down.
GGCAAAAATCAGCGCCAATAATCGTCTCATGAACATTGTTTCCTTTTGTTACGAAACAAAAAGTTTTGTGTACAAAAGAAAGAGAAAGCTCTTTGTACATCGAAGCAATATTACTCCGACAGGTTAACCTAGTAAAGTTTAATTAACCAAAAGTAGCCTTTTCTTTTAATTAAGGTCATTCGTGAATGGCGTGCGTATTAGCAATAGAAACGAGTTGTGATGAAACAGCAGTAGCGATTGTCAACGATCGCGTCTGTTACAGTAGCGTGGTGGCGTCTCAAATTGCAGTTCATCGGCAGTATGGGGGAGTGGTGCCGGAAGTGGCATCGCGTTCTCATGTGGAGACGATTAACGATGCGATCGCGCAAGCCTTCGTTGAGGCTAAACTCGGATGGGAGGCCATCGATGGCATTGCTGCAACCTGCGCGCCCGGATTAGTCGGTTCGCTCCTCGTCGGTCTAACGGCTGCCAAAACCCTGGCGATGCTCCACGAAAAGCCGTTTCTGGGTGTCCATCACCTAGAAGGTCACATTTACGCTAGCTATCTCACAGAACCCAACTTAGAACCGCCTTTCCTGTGTCTGCTGGTTTCTGGCGGTCACACGAGCTTGATTTATGTGAAAGATTGCGGTCATTATGAAACATTAGGACAAACCCGCGACGATGCCGCAGGAGAAGCCTTTGATAAGGTAGCGCGATTGTTACACCTCAGCTATCCCGGTGGTCCAGTTATCGACCGTTTGGCGAGAGAGGGCAACTGCAAAGCGTTTCCCCTACCAGAGGGCAAAGTTTCCCTTCCTCAAGGAGGCTATCACCCGTATGACTCCAGTTTTAGCGGCTTGAAAACGGCAGTGCTGCGATTGGTACAAAAACTTGGGCAGGATAGTCCAGATCTGCCCGTCAACGATATTGCCGCTAGCTTTCAGGATACTGTAGCGCGATCGCTGACCAAACGCGCGATCGCTTGTGCCGTTGATTATGGTTTGAACACCATTGCTGTTGGAGGTGGCGTTGCAGCGAACAGCGGACTGAGAACGCACTTACAAGCGGCGGCTACCGAACACCATTTGCGAGTTCTCTTTCCTCCCCTCAAGTACTGTACCGATAATGCTGCCATGATTGGTTGTGCTGCCGCTGACCATCTGAATCGGGGACACATGTCCCCTATAACTCTGGGAGTCCAGTCGCGTCTTCCCCTGGCTAGCGTTATGCAGCTTTACACAGCCCAAGCAGCGTCTGGGGAATAGCTCGACAGTGCCCTGCCTCATAGCACCGAATCTAG
>DATNPC010000831.1:0-5873 GCA_036703375.1 Allocoleopsis sp. | reverse complement strand
AATAATTAAATTTTGAAGTAACAGTTCTACTCGTGTCAGTGCTTCAGGAGTCTGAGCTGGATAGGAAACATTATCAATCAGTAGAGCCGTTGCAAATAGCTGATGCTCGATTAATTCGACAACAAAGGGGATTTTATCGAGTATAGAGTCTTGAACTGTTTGAGCATTGCTCAGCAAAACATTGACCACTTCAAAGTCTCGATCGCCTATGGGTAGGGTATAATATTTACCCAGAAAATCGATGAGAGAGACTTGCCACAAGTCTTGTAAAATTAGCGATCGCTTCTGAGGTAGGCGCTCAAGTGTTACTTGTGAAAAGCGCAATTCATTGAGAATGTCTTCAAACTTTCGCAGAACCGTGTAAAGTAAATCCCGTTTCTTTTCCGTGGAGAGAATATCAATTTCCAGGACAACTCCAGTCAGATTGGATAAACCGGACTGAAGTCTTGCCAATGTGATATCAAAAGGAGTTGATGGACGGGGCGTTTGACTCAGTGGAGAGGTAGAAGTCGCTAAAGGAGACACCTGCCTCTGGCGCTCTCGAATTGGGGATGGGGCGCGTGAAGAAATTGCACGGGTTTCAGAAGCAGGCGGCAAGTCACCTGCGTTTTGATTGACCTGTTCCACCACAATCGTATCGGTGGGCAAGAGCTGATTGACAACCCAACGCGCGGCTAAAAGTTCTCGGCGACGACCGCTCCAGAATAGCCAGTCTAGATTAGAAAGGTTCGGATTTTGCAGTTGTTGTACCACCAAAGCTAAGGAATCTTCAATTTGTCGCAGACTAGACTGGCGTAGCTTCAGATGCCAGCTTGGAGGTCGAACAGTACTAGTTTGAGCGATTGGCAGTTCTGGTAGAAGCGACCAAAACGATTGACCAGCGGCAACTTGACGTATGGCTTGAACGATGTCCTCAATCGGATAGCCCTTGGGACAATAGCCCTCGATCCCGAATTCTCGTGCTGCCACGAGTTGAGCGAACTCCGATTCAACGGTTAGCAATAGAACTGGCAGGTTTGGGAAATCCGCCTTCAGTTGCTGACACAAGCGCAATCCAGAGAGGGCGTTCGGGTTGGAGCGACCAAGAGCTAGTTCTAAAACGACCAAATCTACAGCATCGTCATCTTTTAAGGTGCTTAGGAGGTCTAATGCGGCTGTTGCGGTATCGGCTTCGGCAACAACTTGCAAGTCAGGAAACGAGGTCAAAGCCGTGCCTAGACCGAGTCGGAAAATTGGGTCATCATCGATCGACAGAAGGTTGATTAAGCGAAAATCGCGATCGCGTTCCGCGTTACTATCGCTCATTGTTAACGGTTTCCCCAATTCCCCATTCCCTATTACCCATTACCTTATCTGTTAGTTTGGCTCAAGGGTAGCAGTTGGAGCTTCACCATTAGTCGTAGCTTTTTGCTGCGTCCAATGCGCGATCGCATTTTGAGCTTCCTGGTAAAGCGCTCGATCCGGAGGAATCTGAGACGCGGTTGCGATTGCCGCATCAAACCGTCCTTGCTGGGCAAGGGCAGTGGCTGCCTCTAAAATGGGTCGGTCTTGAACAATTTGAACTTGCGCGACCCAACCCGCAATTTCTTTTTGAGCTTCAGGATACAGCACTCGATCCGAACGAATTTGTCCGGCTGTAGAAATGGCTGAAATCCAATCCTGACGCTGAGCCAGTGCCTCGGCTAAATCCAGGATCGGTCGGTCTTCGAGGACTTGGATTTCCTTATTCCATTTAGCGATTTCGGTTTGAGCTTCAATGCGTAAGGGCGCTCCTTGCTTAATTTCACTCGCCATAGCGACAGCTGAGTTCAGCGCTTCCCTAGCGCCTCCCAGCGCCAGCGCTCTAGCCTTGCGTAGCTGGTTGCGGTCTTCAATTTGCTGAATGTCCTGACGCCACTGAGCAATTAGGGTTTGAGCCTGAATGCGTTGGGGACGTCCTGGTGCGACAAGAGCGGCTTGGTCAGTCGCATAGTGGAGTCCAGTCTGTTGCTCGAAGTTTGCGATCGCTTTTGCCGCCAACAACCGGACTTGGTCGTTTAACTCTTGTTCCCACAATGCCCCTTGTTGTATAGCTTTTGCCCGAACGGGGCTTTGAGGCGCAATCTGGCGTACTGCGGCTAGGGCATCAACCAAGGAGAGAACGTTATCTTTCTTTGCGGTTGCTCCGGCACGAGTTAGGCGAATCCAGTCTTGGGCTTCGCTGTATTCAGCAGTACTCACTGGAATCTGTTCTAGGATACTTTTGGCATTCGCAAAATCTTGTTTATCGAAGTAGGCGGCGGCAATACCCAATAGGCTGCGACTCCAACGAGACACTTCAACTCGCGCTTGGGCTTTGGCGTAGCTGCTGGGATTGACCTTGGTGGCTAGCGCGATTGCCTCCTCTAGTTGCCCCAAGGTGTTGGATTTTGCTAATTCTCTCGCCTGATCTAACTGTTCCCATGCCTCTTTTTCTGCCGTTAGCTGCTTCATCAGGACATCAAAGCGCGTGACACTCCAATAGTCGCGCTTAATTTTCAACAATTCTGCCACCAGTTGATCGGCCTGCTGCCATTTTTGCGTGACGAGAGCCTGCTTAAATTGGCTGGTAATTTTCTCGCCTTGTTGCCATTCGGCTTGCCAGTTGGCGACTTCAGCTTGTGCCTTAGCATAGAGGGGACTGCTGGCAGGAATGTTCTTGATGATGGTGACTGCGCCTAAGCGATCGCCTTGGTTAATTTTCTGCTGCGCGAGAGCCAAAATCATCTTAGACCATTGCCCCATCATCCGCTGGGCCTCTGAGTAGAGGGGATGGTTGGGAGGCCAGTGCTCGACTACCGCAAGAGCGGCGATTAGTTGCTCTAGTTTCCCCGACTCCGCCGCCCGCTGAGCGCAGAACAAGCGATCGCCATCCACTGACAACGCGGAGATTTTTCGGCAATCAATCGGAGGTGGCAATTGGGTTAAAAATAACACGCCACTGGTAACCGTCACCCCTAAAATCGAGAGGATGCTCAGCCACAACAACCACCATCGCCAAAAGCGACCTCTACGGCGGCGTCTTGGCACAACAATCAGGGAGGAAGCCGTCGGACCTCTAGCTGACTCTCGCCTCAGTTCCTGTTTTCCCTGTCCGTTCTCTGGTGCAGTAGATGCCTGAGTGTCCCTTTCCAGTCGGATGACCAGTTTGCGTCCCCGTCGTTTGCGAGAGCGAAAGGGAACTTGAACGTTGAATCGGTGCAATTCTCTTTTTGGCACGGATACGCGATTAGTCCCTGGTGGACGATAGTGATGAGGGGAGAGGCGATTGGGGAGCTTTAGTGCTGGATGTTATGGGTTTTAGACAATTGTAATCAGAGGTTGATTCGTGCCATCCCTTAAGTGTTGCCCGCATCTGATCCAAACTGAGTAGTTCATTGTCCCAATCCGAGAAATCGGAGTAATTCGCACTCATTGTATAGGGTTCACAATAAGATGAGTGAGAAATTTTGGAGTAATTAGGGTGGCATGAGCCTGAGCATTCGGCAGTGGCTGGCAGATCGCCACATGGAACTAACCCAACTGGGACACTCAAGCGCCCAGATGGCGGGTATTGCCTTTCGGATTGTCCAGGATATGGAAGTCAAAAGCCTTAACGCTTTTGCCATTAGTGTCTTGACGGACGTTCTAGAGCTGCCGATGGCTGCTGCCTGGACAGTAGCTCCAGTCCTCTCCCAATTAAGTGTGGGACTGCTACGCATTTTGAGTCGTAAAAAGCCCTTAAGGCGGAATGAAGGAACTTGGCTCACCTTTCAAATTGCCTATCTCAACGCTTTACAAGGAATTTTAGAGCAAGAAGCTCGGATTGGACGACCGTGGGTTGACCGAGCGGGAGTGCCAGTGAGTCCAGAGGCGAATCAACCCTTGAGCGATCCCCAACTGATCGCCTTGCTCAAAACCCTGCGTCCCGGACGTCTCAGCGATAGTCAGGCAGAGCAAGCGCTCTCGCTGGTAGCGGATTCATTGCTGGTGCAGCAAATGAATAATCTCGCGATCGCTTGGTTCGTTGCCAATGGTGCAGAGGATACGGAAGCCAGACTGCTAGTACAACGTCTGAGTAATGGTCTTCCCGGTTATCTCTTAGCTGTGATTGCTCAAAACCCTCTGCCCCTGGCTCAACTGCAAAAGTTCGTGCGCTTGGGAAATGTCAGCAGTCTCCGAGACACGACGACTCCAACCTATCCGGATGTCCCAGTCGAAGCCTCGACCGCTAGTCTACCCCTGAATTTGCATCGGGAATTCTACCGAGTGCAGCTGTTGCAATCGCTCTCGCAACCGTTATTGGGAGAACCCTTTTCCCTAAAAGATTTATACATTCCCCTTAAAGGAAAAGTGGCTCAGGATACAGGATGGCGATCGCTTTCACTCGCCTTGCCACCAGCCCCCACTTCCTCGGATACTTCACCCGCCGTGGATTTAATGGAATGGGCAATGTCCCAGCTCCAGGATAAAACGAGTATCGCAATTATCGAAGCCGAACCGGGTGGGGGCAAGACCAGTTTTTGTCAGATGTTCGCGGCTCACTTGGCTACCGTGCACTATCCCACTTGGATGCCAGTTGCGATCGATCTGCGACACGCGACCTTGGGGCAAACTCTGGAGCAAACCTTAGAGAGCGCCTTGCCCATTGGTCGGTTTACCAATAGCGATGGTTGGCTCTCCTTGAGTTCGCCTCCTTGCTTGCTCATCCTCGATGGCCTCGACGAGCTACCCGGCTCGTCCCACACCCAGCGTTATCTCTGGACGTTTATGGATCAGGTGATACGCTTCCATTGCCAAGCCATGAGTGGCACGGGTTTGCCCCGTCACAAGATTATGCTCACCAGCCGTCGCGAGATGCTCGATTGTTTCAATCGACAGTATTGGCGAAGCGGTACCCCGCTCTTACCCGATCGGCTAAAGCGAATTGTCATCGAACCAATGGGGCAAGAGGAGTTTCGGCAATGGTTCAGTGCCTGGGCGAAATTACAATCTAAAACGATCGCGCAGGTGTATTTCAGCTTTTTGAAGCATGGCGGTGTGTTTCAGCAACGTCCAGCCGTTAAGGGCTTGGCTGAGCTGATGACGCGCCCTCTCATGCTTTTTCTGGTGGGACTGTTACATCGCGATGCCTGGGTGGATGAGAGTATTTTTCAAATGAGTTCATCGCAGTTCAAGTTTGAGATATATGACCGGATAACGCGCTGGCTGTTAGGCGAACCAGCTACTGGCATTGGTCCGTTGCCGGGTTTAATTCGGGAAGGTCTGGCTCATGCTAGCCGTTCTCCTGAAGCGATCGCAAATTTGCTGAAGGGCCGTCATCCTCAAGAGGTACGCCACCAAATGCAAGTTGCGGCTCTCACTCTGATTCAATCGGGTCAAAATCAAGCGGCATCGGCTACCATCGCATCACAGCTAACCGCACAACCCATTAGCGATCTGCCCTCCGTAGCAGCACTGCGCGATCGCTTCCCCCAACCGCTACCAGCCCTTTTCTTCCGCTCTCAGCTCAATGGGAGAGACACGACAAGCCGCTCTCACATCCTCACATCCTCACTGGTGCGATCGCAATCCGTGAGAGACGGGGAGACTCTCCAGAGGTGGAAGCCAAGTTCCCCCAGTCCGCCTCAACCAACGACTGATGAGCACACCCCTCCCTCATCTCCTCATCCTCGTCTGGACTTTTCTCACCTCAGCTTAGGGGAATACTTGGCAGCTCAAGAAATTGCGACCCAGTTGATGGCTCTGACCCAACAAGTGCAAAATCAGTACGGTGAAGTCGCCTTCGTTATCCACGATTCAATTCAGGTAGCACAGCATCTTTACGCTCTACTGGGCTACGGTTTGTTATCGACCCAAATCGAAGAACTTGTAAT
>DATNPC010000830.1:0-4610 GCA_036703375.1 Allocoleopsis sp. | reverse complement strand
TGCGATCGCCCGATTCACTAAAATAAATTTACCGTCTTTATCCTTAGCAAAAATAAAGTGAGGCACTAAGTCCAGTACCTGACGCAACTTTTGCTCGCTCTGTTGTAGCCTGTCTTCGGCAATTTTGCGCTCGGTAATATCTACAACTGAACCCTCATAATAAAGCAGCACCCCAGTAGAATCGCGAACCGCCCGCGTATTTTCCGAAATCCAGATGATACTGCCATCTTGGCGATAGACTTGGGATTCAAAATTGAAGACTGCACCGTATTCATGCATCGCGTGAGTAAACTCGCCCTGCCAATTTGGATCGACGTGAATGTTGCGATCGAGTTCGCTCAGCTTCCCCATCAAATCTTGCGGTGACGAGTAACCATACATTCGCGCTAACGCTGGATTGACACTGAGATAGCGTCCATCCGATGTCACTTGGAACATTCCACTAATGGCGTTTTCAAAGATGCTGCGATATTTTTCTTCTGCATGCCGCAGTGCCTTCTCCATCTGGATGCGCTCGGCAATCTCAATTTCTAATTGTTCATTCACCCATCTCAATTGAGCCGTTCGCTCGTTAACCCGTTCCTCTAACTCAGCATTTAATCGGCGAACGTCTTCTTCAGCTTGTTGGCGTTGCCTGACAGCGACTTCGCTAGCGCGAATTTCCTTTTCTAGTGCCTGATTCGTTGCCTCTAGTTGAGCTGGACTGGGTAGGGCTAAGGCTTGAGGCACCAACGGGATAAGACTCAATGCCGTGTAAAACGAAATGATTGCAGTAGAGGCTTTGATCAAGCCAGATAGCCAATAGACAGGATGCCAGAGCGTCCAAACGTCCATGAGATGTCCCGTTCCACAAGCAATGATAAATGCCCCAAATAACAGGAACACGCCGTGAAAAGGCAAATCTCGTCTCTTTTGGACAAAATAGATCAAAACGAACGGGATTGAATAGTAGGACAGGGCAATAATCGAGTCTGAGGCTACATGTAACAGCACCAAATTGGTTTTCCACAAGTAGCAATGCCCATGAGGGATAAACGATCCACTATCAAAAAAGCTTTGCAAGGACTCTAGCATGAGGCTTTCTTCACAATTAGAAATCAGAAATATCGCCCTTTAAGGTGCGAAAGGACAGTCAGCTTTTCTTAGCACGAAAAATCATGCGGTTCGACGTTAGTGGATTTTACCTATTAGTAATCGTCACATTAGTGAATCTGGTAAATCTCCAATACCGCTTAGTTTGGCTTTTAAATTATTACCGATCGCTACTACCCTTCGGTACGTCAAAGCATCAACTAAGCGAATTGTTTTCTATGAAGCAATTCACCCAAAATTAAGCTAATGATAAATCACCCGTCTCTATTAGTAGCACACCCCTCTAGCAAACGCAGCTTGTCTACCACCATGCCACTTCTTTTCTCAAGATTCAGACAGAAAATTTATCTTTCTCTAGATAATTAGAAACCTTTCTTCACAATGCGTTATACTGATTTCCTAAATCCTTGCGACACATCTTTCTCCCCGTCTCCCCATCCCCCTTGCCTCCCCGTCATTCGATTGTTGCAACTTTAAATGAAAATAGATACTCTACAGCCGAGAGGCACAAATAGCAGCCCCAATTAATCCGACTTGAGCATTTAAAACAATGTGTACCGGGACTTTTTCGAGTAGCGGGCTCACTCGGCCTTTATGACTAAACGCACGCAAGAAACTACCGTCTTGCATCAGGGGGAGAATTTTAGCCGCAATTCCTCCAGCGACATAAAGGCCGCCATAGGGCAAAAGCTTGAGCGCCAAATTACCAGCTTCGGCACCGTAGGCTTCAACAAACATTTGTAAGGTTTGCTCGCAAAGGCGATCGCTTTTTTCCAGTGCAGCGTTTGCGATCGCAGCAGCCGGGTCTACACTTTTTTCAGTTTGTCCGGTTTCCTGTTCCCAGGTTCTGACAATTTCACCGATTTCGGGTGACTCTTGCGCCACTTGGCGATCGCGCAAAAATTGATAAATGGCAACGATACCTTGACCAGAAACGACTCGCTCGACGGAAATTCGCTGGATATCATATTTATCCCGTAAGTATTGTAAAAGCTGAAATTCTATTTCCGTGCGGGGAGCAAAGTCGGTGTGTCCGCCTTCAGTCGCAAAAACTTGATATTTATTATCTGCCTGCCGAATCAAAAAGCCTTCCCCTAAGCCCGTCCCAGCACCGAGGACCGCAATGGGGGCGTCCGGTTGAGCAGTCGCTGCTTGCAGAGTATACAGATCGTCTGCGTCCAAACCCAAAATCCCGTAACCAACGGCAGCAAAATCGTTGATTAGGGTAATTTGGTCGATTTCGAGTTCCTTCTCCAACCGTCTAGCGTCGAGATACCAGGCGAGATTCGTTAGGGTTGACGTATCTTTGACGACTGGGCCTGCGATCGCAAAACACGCTTTCTTGGCACGCAAGGGCTTACCCACCTGTTGTCCTGCCGCTGCCAAGAACCGCTGCACGATTGGTACTAGATCGTTAAAATCGCGGCTCGAATAACGTTCCTCGTAGAGAGTCTGCCGCGAACCCGTCATTGATTCCTCTACCAATCGCAATATGGTTTTGGTTCCGCCGATATCTCCTGCGATGAGTAGTGTAGAGCGTAGTAGTGTCATGCTTGGTAGTCCTCCCCTATCCGATTGTTGATTACCCTAGTAGTGAATTTTCATCAGTTCGCGAGCTGATGTTGATTGGCGATCGATCCATCCAGGACACTTCGCGAACAGCCTTAATGAAAGCGAATAATCTGCTCCGTTTGAGTCAGGTGAGATGTATCTCCGTTGAGTTCCATCACCCAGTCTTGTCCTTGACGCACCACTTTGACCAAGCAGCACAGGGCGGCATTCACTTCAGGTGTGCCGCCAACTAACCCCTGTGTAGTACCCACCACGGATGCCCCATGGCCGACGAGTAAGATATCTTGTGAAAATTCAGCCACTAGATGCCGTACTGTTTCGCTGGTGCGATCGAGGACTTGGTCGCTAGTTTCCGGATAACGCGCGATCGCACGCGAAGTATAACTGGGGTCAATTCGGGGAAAGCGCTCTTGCAATACTTCAAGGGGTAATCGCTCTGGCTCATTTTTCATCCAGGCTGGATTAAGCCATTCACTCAAACCCGACTCAAGCTTGATTGGCAGATTGAGGGCATCCGCAACCATACTCGCCGTTTGAACGGTTCGCAAAAAGGGTGAAGCAAAAATATGCGCGATCGATTCCCCAAGGAGACGTTGACCCAGTTGCCGAGCTTGTACGACACCATCTTCGGATAACGGCGGATCGTAAGGCCGCTCTGCCGTATTGAACCATTCAGGGTTAACAAAATCGAGGCGATTTCCGTGTCTCGCAATCCAGACGATTTGGGGCATGAATTTAGCTGATGGAATTGAAACAGTGACCCGTGAACAGTAGCCAGTGAGCAGTGAGCAGGTTTTAGATGGTGGGGTTCAATCCCTCTAAAACAAAGCTGCCTGTAGAAGCAGGGGATTCTTGCTCGCATGAGAAAGTGAGCTTCTGACCAATTGTTCACTGGTCACTGCTCGGTGAACACTGGTGCTGACGGACTCTGAGAGCAGTTATCTACCCTACAAATAGTCTTTACTTCCCAAAGTCCGCATCTTGCCATCAGCATATTAGTTGCCCTGACGTTTTCTGTACAGAGTGGGGCTAGGGATGATGCAAGCGGCAATAGAAAAGGGGAACAATTACCTATTACCTATTCCCCATTCCCTCAGTCGGTGGGCGGTGTTCTTCCCCTGTACTTGAAGTACAGAGGCTCCCCGCCGACTTCCCGCGAAATTTTTCTCATTTTGTTTTCCAGGATGCATTTGTTCGAGGACTGCCTGGGTACCCTCTTAATTAACTCAGCTTCGGGCTAGTGGTAGCTTTCGCTCATGCAATCTGGGTTTCACTTTCTTTAAGTAATGTTACAATATTTAATTATCGTTGCTTTAATCAAAAACTTTTATGACAATCCACTTACTACTGACTGAAACGCTTTTAGCCATAGCCATCTTGTATTCCTTGTTTCTGCGGATTGAGGCTAGCTATAATGCCAGGTTAGTCATGCTGCCAATCATTCGGGGCTCGCGAAACATAACGTAATTTTTTCTCATAGAGAATAAGCTACCGCTCGAAAGCTGCAAATTCGGTTACGAAGGCCAGCCTGTTTGCTTGAACTCCATTCATACTCATTCGAGGACTATGAAAACAGCTCAGACCTCTACAGACCTAGTCCGGACATATCTTCGAGAAATCGGTCGCGTGCCACTGTTGACCCACGAACAGGAAATTCTGTATGGAAAGCAGGTGCAGCGGTTCACGGCATTGAAGGACGTAAAAGAGTCCTTGACGGAAACGTTGGGTTACGAACCCACTTTCTCAGAATGGGCAAAAGCGGCTCAGATTTCGGAAGACGAGTTGAACACTTGCATCGCTGCCGGTGAAACTGCAAAACGCAAGATGGTGGAAGCGAATTTGCGATTAGTAGTTTCAGTTGCGAAAAAATACATCAAGCGTAATGTAGACCTCCTGGACTTAATCCAGGAAGGGACGATTGGCATGCAACGGGGTGTGGAAAAATT
>DATNPC010000829.1:0-7340 GCA_036703375.1 Allocoleopsis sp. | reverse complement strand
AGTTGGGTAATCTCTACCGTCACAGGAGGTGCTGCAAAAGTATTTTCCGCTTCCGACGCCTGCTGAATGTCTTCAGTGACTCTATCTAACATCCACTGTTGGATTTGATTACTCTGTATCTCAGACCAAACCTGAAATGTATTCGCCTTCAAATCATGAACTATTATTCGCTGTTCCTCAGCATGTCCTTCTCTTTTACGTGACTGAAACTCTACTTTAAATGACGCAAATGACTGCCACTCACTTTGCTCAGTTAAGGGGAGAAGACTTTCTTCTATTGCTATATCTGCTGATGCTAGGACTGGCTGAGTTGATTCGTTCTCTTGTGTTGGAAAATGTACAGATTCCTCTACTCGTGTATCCGAGGATTCCATAAACTGTCGTGATAATTGCTCGGAAGCCGCAAGTGTCTGAGCTTGCACAATCCATCCTTCGATCTCACTTTTTGAGGTGATGTGTCCTTCAGCTCTAAGCTTTGACTCAATCTCAGTAACTGAGAGACTCGCTAAGTCTTGGAACGTGTAAATATGCAGCAACTCCCTCAGCCATTTCTGTTTGATCGAACCAATACCTCTAATCTTTGTTAAATCCTCATAGTTCCACCCAATTTCTTTAGTTAATGCTTTGCCATTCAGTGATGTAGTCATTGCCTGTTCCTCACTCAGCTACTAAGATAAAGCTCACCCATTAAATAAGTATTTGTTCAGTACTGAATAATGATTGAACCTTGGCTATTTGTTTTGAAAAGCCTGCTAAATCCATCAATAAATCTTACATAAATCTAAATTTTTCTGCATGCAAGCTGTTTGCTTTTACCATAAGGAATGACCAATTCTTTATCTTTTTGCGCTTGAATTCTCAACTATCGCGGTGCTCTACTGGCGAATAGAAACCTGGCAGGCTACTAATACCTGCCAGGATTGTGTTTATCGCTGGTTTAGAGATGAGCCAGTACTCAAATCACCACAACTCAGGGAGAGGAGTGCCTCAAGCTTAGTAAGCAGCGGGGTAAACTTGCATCAGCACTTCTTCAATGTAGCCATAGCCAAAGATGTACTGAGCGCAAGGATTGTTGCCAGGGCCAACAGTGACTGTTGCGCCAATTTCATAAAGGCCAGCCGTCAGTTTGGCTTGATCTGGAGTACCTGTCCACTGGATCACATACTCAAATACATCTTTCTGAGATACGATGCTCGCTTTGACATCTACTTCATCGGCGTTTGCGCCAAAGCCCTCAAAACCGAAGTCAGCACTAATATTCACACCCAAGCACAGCAGCAGTCTCGTTAACGGGCTGTCGTTAAACTTGATTTTCAAGCTAACTGTAAACTTTTCCTTAGAGGCAACGATGTACTGGGATTGACTCGGATCGGCTGGTGCTACGCTCGAACCTGCTACATTCAGTTCCGACAAGGTGAAGTAGGATGGACCGAGAATGCTTCTGGAGTAGGTTTCAGTGGAAGTGTGTAGTTTGTCGGGTTGTGGTCCATCAGTGGGAGGAGCAGATAGAATAGAAGCAGAGGCGGCGGAGACGTTTAGGCTGTCCATGAAAAATATCCTTTGTTTGTTTCAAGGGGTTTGGATGAGTGAACAAGTTTGGGAAGGGTTGGCTAGTTGTTGGATTTGAGTGCAACCGTCCTTGGCTTGTCATGTCTGTATCATGGCAATCGGTCTCCCCGCTTGGCAGTACCCTTATCGGGTACTCTTCTCTTCTCCCCATTGTCTGTTAGACGGCAACCCCTTCTTTTTGCTTGGGTTTCGCCCCAAAGCGCTCAAGTAATGGCGATCGCATCGCGCCATACCCTTTGCCCTCCTTGGATAGCCAATGTTTAGTAAAAAGGTTTGAGTGGAGGAAGGACATCCCTGTTGACTGCTGACATTGGCTGAAAAGAGGGACTAGGATCGCGACAACAATCCTTAGTTCGTTCCTCACCGTTAAGACTATGAGCCGTCTACACGATCGCATTCCTGAAGATAAAGCCCAGGAAGTTTTTACTCTTGCCGCTCAGTTGTATGCTCAGCACAACCAGAGCTACTCCGTACAAGAGCTGATGGAAGCTGGTGCAGAAGCCAAAATTCCACCCGAGTTTGTTCAACAGGCAATTGACCAGCTTCAGATAACGCCAGTTCAGCAATCTACGCTAACCGATCGGACTAAACGGTCTAAAGGCTATTTAGCTGCCTTAGCGATCGGGTTGCCCCTGCTAGCGGCAATTGCGGCAGCGTGGTGGCTCGTTGCCAGAAACGCCGCATCCAGCGCCCAAGTGCAACACCCACCAGTACAAACCGTACAGCCAATTCCAAACCAACCACCGTTGAGTGACACTAACTCAGCACCCAGTAATCTCAAGTGTGCAGTTCTAGACTTGAGGGGACAAGACTTGCACGCTAAGAATTTCAAGAATGCAGATTGTACGGGTGCAAAATTGGCGGGTGCCAATTTGAGTGGAACCAATATGGAAAGTGCTAACTTTAGTCACGCTGAGTTAAATGACGCCAACCTCGATGGAGCAAATCTTAAGAACGCCGATTTAGCAGGAGCTAACTTGGCTGGTGCAGACTTGAGTAATGCCAACTTAGAAGGGGCCAATCTGAGCAATACCGATTTAAGGGGGGCCAACCTCAAGAATGCGAATATCGATCGCACAGATTTGGCGGGAGCTAAGGTCAATGGTATCAACCTGAAAGGGACAAACTAATTCGGTATCAATAGCCTAATGCGGCTGTATCGAGTTGATGAGCAAACGTCACTCGCTCTACCTTGGTCTTAAAGGTGCCATCCGGGTAGAGACGGATTAACCGAAATCCTGGTTCTCTGACATCCAAGGCAAAGTCTTCGCTTTCTGGCAGAAACTGAAAGCAAGTGGAGGGACAACCGATGTACCGAACACCTTGACGCGATCGCTCAAATTCTTGATGGATATGACCAAAGACAACTAAACGGACTTGGGGGTAGCCGTCAATTACGGCAAACAGTTCCTCCGCATTGTGGAGTAAAAGGCGATCGAGCCATTGTGAATTTACTAAGAGAGGAGGATGGTGTAACCCGATTAATGTTGGCTGTTGTTCAGTGAGTTGTAACTGATGCTCTAGCCACTCCAAACTCTCCGGGGAGAGGCAACCATGTACCTGTCCGGAAACACCACTGTTGAGAAGTAAAAACTGCCAGCCTCCAGCCTGAAACGACTTGTGGGACGAAAACGGAGTTTGATTTAACACCTGCTCCATCACCAAAGGGCGATCGTGATTCCCTGGTACCCAGTAAGTTGGAATTCCCCAAGGTTTCAGCCTGTCCTGCAAGTACTGGTAAGCTTCCGGTGTCCCATCTTGGGACAGGTCTCCTGTCAGGAGTAGTATATCGAGTTGAGATAATAATTTTTGCAATCGGTCTAAAACGGCTTGGAAAGACTGCGCTGTGGGCAAGCCTAGCAGCTCGTTATCGGGGTCTGCAAACAGGTGAGTATCCGTAACTTGGGCGATCAGAAGAGAAGATGCTTGGGCTTGGCTCATAATGGCTTTAGGCGACAAAAATCCAACTCGCTACCCAATTTGTGTCAGAGGTGAAGGCTTCAGGTGCTGGTTCGCCGCTCTACATGCGGTGGCGATCGCATAAAACTTACCATCAATTCCGAACAAAGAACAACACAATCTGCTAAATTTGCTATAATAATAAATCGAACTTGCGGCGGCATAGCCAAGTGGTAAGGCAGGGGCCTGCAAAGCCTTTACCCCCAGTTCGAATCTGGGTGCCGCCTTTTTAGCGATAAAGTTCCTCCACGTTGGATCGTGGATTCAGTAAGTTACGTGCATTGGCAGTCTGTAAGGGTATGGCAATACCATATCCCTTCGCAGGATTTTTCTCAAAAACCTAAAGTATGCTACTTAACTGCGCGTTAGCTGGCTAGAGCGTCGGCTCATTCAGAGTAGGGGCAATCCCCTCATGGTTGCCCCCTACGACTAAAAACCTATTGGGGTAGACCGACAACACCACCATCACCGTCAATCACTTCACCAATCCGGTAGGCAGCAATATCCTGTGACTTGAACCAGCTTAGGGTTTGCTCTGCCTGCTCTGGCGGCACGATTATCACAAATCCAATGCCCATATTGAACGTATTAAACATCTCGCTAATACTGACTTGACCGGCTTGAGCTAGCCATTGAAAAATCGGTGGAATTGTCCAACTGCTTGGCTCGACCTGAACGGATTGACCTGCACCAAGACAGCGAGGGAGATTTTCTGGTAAGCCACCCCCAGTGATGTGTGCCATGCCATGCATCTCGATACCCGCACGGCGAGCTTCCAGAACGGGTTTGACGTAAATCTGGGTAGGGGTCAACAAGACTTCACCTAAGCTACGACCCTCCAGCAGTTCTGGGCGAGTATCCCAGTTTAGAGGGGTATTCTCTACAGTAGAGTCAGCTTGCGCTCCAGTAGACAGTCCTACCTCCATCTCTTCAGAAACTGGTCTCTTTCCAGGAAATTCGCGGACGATTTTCCGCACGAGGCTGAACCCATTACTATGGACGCCCTGACTCGCCAAACCAATGGCTACATCGCCCACCCGAACCTGAGAACCGTCAAGCAATTCGCTTTTTTCGACAATTCCCACACAAAAACCAGCCAAGTCATATTCTCCGGGCTGATAGAAACCTGGCATTTCAGCGGTTTCCCCACCTAACAGAGCACATCCACTCAGACGGCAACCGTGAGCAATCCCGGCAACCACTTGAGCAAGTTGCTCAGAATTTAGCTTGCCCGTCGCCAAATAGTCCAAGAAAAATAGCGGCTGAGCGCCAGAGGTCAAAACATCGTTGACACACATTGCGACCAAGTCAATCCCCACTGTGTCATGTTGATTGAGATCTTGGGCTAGTTTGAGTTTTGTGCCTACACCGTCAGTTCCCGATACTAAAACAGGTTCTCGATATCCCGCCGGTAGCTGAAAGCAACCACTAAAGCCACCCAGTCCACCAATAACTTCAGGGCGATGCGTGCTTTGAACCAAACTGCGGATTCGCTCTACAAAAGCACGACCGGCTTCGACATCGACACCAGCTTCTCGATAATCCATCAGACAACTACACGGGTTTTGAGCTAGGAGTGCAGGAAGTATTGTACAGGTTGCCTCTCCCAAAGAATCAGTCGATTTGGGAAAAACTGTCGAAAACCCGATTTTACACTGCCATCTGACCGCAGATTTTTATTTGAAAACGTACAATCCTAGGTATAACTACTGACACCGATAAAGACAGGACGATTTATGTTAAGTTTTGTGAATTTTTTATTAAATTCTCTTGCAAGCGAAAAAGCTTAAATGCTTGTTGGGGCGTATTTTTTAGCTAGTCGCTGCACGCCGTGATTAAAAAAAATTATAGCTTAATTTCGTCGATCACTGATCCCCAAACCAAAAACTTCATGATAGTCTGTTGCAGTTCAATTAAATAGAGCAAAAACGGAACGAGTACGAGTTATAGAACGCTCAAAGAGCTCTTGTAGCTCAGCTAGCCAAACTAAACCTCGACATCCAAGTAGCTTTTGACAACGGACGTATGACTCAACGAATTTGGAGTGGCCTCACCGTTACTCTCATGACAACTGCCCTCAGTACGGTAACATCCGTTCAAATCCAACAAGCTCAGGCAGTTGACCAAAGACCAGAGGTAAGCCATCCAGTGGCTCAAGTGGATAATGCTACAGCGACAGTTTCTTCTGCTTTACCCCAACCATCAGCTCAGCCGATGGAAGTGGTTAAAGTGGGAGAGTTTAAGTCTCAAGCAGAGACACCAGCCCAAGAAGAGGTCGTTGCGAAAATTCATGCCCATACAGTTAATGGGAAGCAAGCCGCGACACTCTATGTCCGAAATATCCCTGTCTTGACATTCCTGGGTTCGGGTACCTCCGCTACCCAAGGGACGAAAATTGGAGAAGCACCGGCTCGCAACAAAATAGCTTCTTACCATTCTGATGCAGCCAATGTTGACTCCAAGTTCAATGCGGCATCGGAAGGGGGACAAGCCAGTACAGACTCGCAAGCCGCAGCAACTGAGAACGATCCAGTTTGGCGGGCGACAGCCGTTGCCGCTAAGCTCAATCAGCTCAGTCGGGATAACGTTAATGCTAATGCGATCGCAGTCCGCTGGAATCCGGACGAAAAGGCTTACATCATCGAAGTCCGGGGTGAGAAATTAGTCCCAATCGACGATCGCACCATTCTTCCCGATACAACCCGAAATCATGCTGAAGATGCCCTGCAAGCGACCAATCGGCTCCGGCGCTTGATGGGTAATGCACCTCCCTTAAAAGAAGTTGCAGGTCAGCCACAAGAGCGACCACAAGAGCGGAAAATCGCACAAGTTTCTCTTGGTTCGATTCGGCTTCAGATGACAGGAATAGCGTCCTGGTACGGACCAGGTTTCGATGGTCGGCGTAGTGCCAATGGTGAGATCTATAACCAAAACGCCATGACTGCGGCTCACCGCACCTTGCCGTTTGGCACAAGTGTTCAAGTGACAAATCTGAATAACGGTCGCTCCGTGATTGTACGGATTACTGACCGGGGTCCTTTTGTACGGGGTCGAGTGATCGATCTTTCCGCTGCCGCTGCCAGGGTGCTAGGTGTGATGCAAAGCGGCGTTGCGCCCGTACAGCTCAACGTTTTAGATGGCTCACAAACCGTGGTGAGTGACAATTAGGGAACTCCAAGGACATCAATACTCAGGTAAGGGAGGTTAGTAGTTAGTAGTTATACTTCGGGCGGTCAGCTTTGGACCAACAGCTTATAGCTTATAGATGACAGCTCAATCAAAAGCTCAGTTTATGCCTGTGCCGAGTATAACTGTCTGCTAACTCCAAGCTGAGATAGTCGAGCGTTGGAGCGTTCCTGCGCGATTCGCCAACCTTGGCATGAGATTGTGAAATTTGGACTCACTAGAACACCAGAGGGAAAGGGAAATTGTTTCAAAACGTTTCATTCCCCAGATTGGAGATAAGTAGGTTAAAAAAGAAAAGTTGAACATCCTTGCTTTTGCCTCCGGATGTATCCAGCAAGGGATTGTCCCTGCTTCCTCTGGTGCTGCATTGATTCAGTCGCTCAACAGCGAATGGTCTCAAACAGTGACTTGTTAACATCAATCTAGAATCCAAACTTTAAAGTCTCATGCGCCTGTTTACGACAATAGCGGGATTGCGCTGCTATTTAGAACGTCAACGTATCGGCAAGGACGTTGGTCTTGTCCCCACGATGGGAGCTTTACACCTCGGTCACTTGAGTTTAATCGATCGGGCAAGACGAGAAAACGACCTTGTCGTTGTCAGCATTTTTGTAAATCCCCTACAG